>URMA01000001.1 GCA_900548875.1 uncultured Porphyromonadaceae bacterium
TTTCTGGCAAAGATACTATTTTCTTAAATTTCCCCTCAGATTTTTACGTTGACCCAAACAAACTCAGGGGCCACAAACATTGTAGCCCCTGAATTATAATAAAGGAATCTGTATTAATTATTCAGCTTTTCCAAAGAGAACGTCAGCCCCTTGAATAAATCGGATATCGCGAGGAATGCCTGCATTGTTGATTTTGTCAAGGTCAGCCTGAAGAGCCGGAGTAATAGTGCCGTTTTCAGTTCTATACTTGGTGGCAAATTCCACATCACCGTCGCCCTGCGTCTTGAGAATCAACGCCGCCCAACCGTTTATCGCCTCTTTTGCCTTATTGAAATCAATGACATATTGTCCCTTGTCGTTGCGCGTGAACGCACCGGCCTTCTCCATATAGTTGAAGCACATCATGTTGGCCTTGCCGTGAGAGGAAGCAGCACCGAAACGCACGGAACGTAAGATACCGGCAATGTAAGTGACAATGGCATCTTCCGATGTAATATTGGTGATTTCGCCCATTTCAACCAGTTTCGTAACCATAAACAGACCGAGGATGTCGGCTTTCGCCTCTTCCCATGAAGTTTTTTCCGTACCCATGGCTGCATCCACGCTGCCTTTGCCGTTTATTGTTTGCTTCACTCCCAATCCGTGAGCCACTTCGTGGAACGTCACATTCCAGAAAAACGCGTCGAACTTAAGATTTTTCTGTTGGTCAGGAGTTATGATAAGTTCTCCGATGGGCATAAGGATCTTGTCGAACTTCGCTTTCATCGAGTTTCGCAGCTGAAGACGGCGCGTACCTTTCAAAGCGTGAACACGGTCGTCGTTCGGAAGATTGATGGCTATAGTCTTGCTTCCGGCATTGCAGTCTCCGGCATAGTAGACAACATCATACACATTCAAATCAGAAGACGTACCGGGAACAAAAGTCTTATATTCAGGTGCACAAGGCAACTCTTTCTGAAGGGCTGGAAGCATGGATACGAATTTGGCCAGTTCCTTGCTCCGTTCCTCATCCTTCAACAGGATAAACGACTCATAGGAAGTTTTCGTTTCGCGGAATTTGTCATCGTAGCTTTCAATCGGACCGGTAACAAAATCAATTTTGCTGTCCTTCATATCCATCCAGGCCAGATCGCTGGCAAGATAATCATCCGTCTTGAAGGCTTCGATACGTTTTTCAAGATAGTTTTTCAACCCTGGATTTTCAGCCAAAGCAACTGCTTTTTCCAGCAATGCGCACATCTGCCCTATCTCTTCAGCATATTCTTCATGGTACCACACGCTTTTCAGCGAACCGTCATCATTGCGGCGAATAACAGTATACCAGGAATCTTTGTTTTCATCGTCAAACGCGTTGAACTCCTCTTCCGTGATGTCATGCGGATAATAGTTGCACACCGGCAGTTTCTCACCGTATCCGCTAATAAACGGCTTATTGTTATCCAGACGATCCCATACCCCATATTGTATCATGGCAAAGTCCTTTGCATAGCTGTCGGTGATGGTATCAAGCTGACTTTTGTCGCCAAATGTCTGCTTCCAGAACAGATCATCGGTTATTTTCCCTATCTGGAAAAATATTTTTACCAACTCTTTTTCCTTGTCATTCAACCCTTTTACAAGGTCAGATTTCAACTCAACAGGTGCAAATTCGTCCACCTTGGCTTTCATCGGAGATTCCTTCTGCTGGGTACACGACCATGTTGTTGCAAAAGTTGCAGCACCAAGCAGCAATGCTGAAAATTTGATAAAGTGTTTTTTCATAATGTGTTATTTGTTGCTTTATTTCACGAAGATACAAAAAGATTTCAGCAATTAAAAAATCGGAATATGATTATTTCATATTTCATTTTCCCGTGATTTTTCTCCTGCCCCGTTAGCCTGAAATTCCCCCATTTTTGCCAAAACGGTCTTTGAAAAATTTGCACAATTAAAATATTCAACATATCTTTGCACCCGCAAACGGCGGGATAGCTCAGTTGGTTAGAGCGTCGGATTCATAACCCGGAGGTCTCGAGTTCAATTCTCGATCCCGCTACCAGCAGAAAGGAAGCTCAATTGAGCTTCCTTTTTTCATTTCTGAACTTCCGCACTTTGAAAATACTCCACTTTTCGCTATCTTCGTAGAAATTTAAACGACCGACAGACTATGAAACCACACGTAATGGCAGTCTTGTTTCTGCTCATCCCCTTCTTTTCCATCGCACAAATAGAAAAGGCACCCGTATGTTCCCAACAAGGTTGGAAACTGGTCTATCAAAGCAAATCAGACGATAAAGTATCAAAATATACGGAAGAAGTTGTTTCAGTAAATAAAACGCCTGACAAGTGGACGGTAAAAATACTGACCCGGTACGACAATCAGGACAAGAAAACAGCCCTGCCCGCCATTCCAATGACGTATACAATGAACAAAAGCCAATGGATGGTACACAATATTGATTTCATCAAAAATGACATCTACTCCATTATCAAAAGTTTCTTTCCCAAAGATATCAAAAAAGACGACATTAAGCCTTCCGACATCACAATAACGGCATCAGCCGACAGCCGCGACACGCCATATCCCAACACGATGCAAAAAGGGCAAAAAGCGAAATCCTACCCTATCAGCGTCGACGTTTCCATCAAGTTCATATCCTACACGATTTCAACCGCTACGCAACGATACGAATGTGTGGGTCAAGAACGCATCACTGTGCCGGCCGGAACATTCGACACCTACGTCGTTGAAACTGATACTAAATACAAGGCGTCCTTTTCGCTTTTCTCGAAATCAGAAGTCAGCCACGAACGTATCTGGCTGGCAGCAGGTATAGGAACGGTAAAGAAACAAACGCTGAACAAACGCGGCAAAGTCCAGTCGGAAACGGTACTTGCCTACATCATCAAAAAGTAGACGGACAGAGGGAAAGCCCCTGTCCGTCACTCTTATTTTTCAACGGAATATTATAATATTTCTATCGTATAGCCGGCATTGAACACCTCACCCGATTCAAGATGCTGTGTCCAGTCCCGTCAGCATATTCGCCGGTATATTCCTCCCGGTCGCAACGTCCGTACCAAGGCTCAATGCAAATAAACGGTGCATACTCGTCCTTTCTCGGCGACCAGATGCCAATCAGCGGAGCTTCAAACGAAACACGCAGATACGGACATTTGGCACTGTCGAGCAATTCAACCGACTGCACCTGGTGATGTTCGATCAGCAAAGTGTCGATGGAGAAAGTAGTTTTAGTAATGGGAATCAAACCTTTGTCGGCCTTTAATTCCATTGTACGGTTTGACAGACAACCCTTTTGTCCCAACAACGACAAGCGGTAACTGTCGCGGGCCGTATCAAACTTCAGATATCCCATCACATCGCCCGCCTTCTCATAATCCTTATAATTAAAAGCCGGATGGGCTCCAATCTGAAAATGCATCTTTCCGGCCCCGGTGTTCCTTACCTGCCATTCAACGGCAATCTTATTTCCATCCAGACGATAGCCAATTTCCAATTCAAAATCATAGGGATACATCTTTCGGGTGGCTTCACTGCTTTTCAACCGATAGCGCAGGGATTCTGAAGATTCGGCTATCAGTTCAAACTCCGAATCACGTGCAAAACCATGCTGGTTCATGTGATAGACAACACCATCCTGGTGCATTTTCTTGTTCCACAAGCTACCTACAATCGGAAACAGGACCGGAGAATGACGTCCCCAATATTCCGGATCAGCCTGCCACAGGAATTCGCGCCCGTCACTGTTACGCACCACACTGCACAATTCAGCCCCTTTATCATTTACACAAACAGACAACTGCTCATTTGAAATTCTTTTCATAGCAAAATGTTTTTCTATTTTTCCACAAACTTACAGAAATTTTCTTCAAAAAACAATGCCATCCGACCGCACACTACAAACTTGATGCAAAATTTTCAAAAGTTATCCGCAACCTGCCCAATTCAACACTTCCGACAATATAAACCTCTTATATTTCACCACATACAACCAGAAACCGAAGCATTTTGAAAGTTTTTCATTTTTCTAAAAAAGCAATATTAAACATAGCAATTTGACATTTTCTTGATATTTTATTGTCAATTTGATTTTATTTCATATATTTGCATTGCATTTTCATTGGAAATACAATAAATCAAGAACTATAAAATAACGATTACAGGAATTGAATGTCAAAATGAAAGCTTCAAAAGAAATCTGCAAACAGCCACTTCGGCAGCCCTCGCAGGAGGGCTTGTACAATTCACACTACGAACATGACGCATGCGGTGTCGGTATGCTCGTCAACATTCACGGCGACAAGTCGCATGAATTAGTCGACTCTGCTCTGAAGGTGCTGGAAAACATGAAACACCGTGGAGCAGAAGGAGCCGACAACAAAACCGGTGACGGAGCAGGAATCATGGTGCAAATTCCCCATGAGTTTATTCTCCTGCAAGGCATTCCCGTTCCTGAAAAGGGGAAATATGCCACAGGATTGGTTTTCCTGCCTAAAGACGAGGCGAAACAGGCCAACATTCTCAGCGTTATGATTGAGGAAATCGAACGCGAAGGCCTTACATTGATGCACCTGCGCAACGTTCCCGTCAATTCTGACATTTTGGGAAAAGATGCAGCTGCAACCGAACCCGACATCAAACAGGTGTTTATCACCGGTGTCACGGATGTAGAACACTTTGAACAGCAGCTCTACATTATCCGAAAAAAAATAGAGAACCGTATTTCCGACCGCGATTTCTACATCGTATCGCTGTCCAGCAAGAACATCGTATACAAGGGAATGCTCTCCTCAACACAGGTGCGGGAATATTTCCCTGACCTGACCCAACCTTATTTTACAAGCGGACTGGCCGTTGTTCACTCACGGTTCAGCACAAACACATTTCCGACATGGAGTCTGGCCCAGCCGTTCCGCCTTTTGGCACACAATGGAGAAATCAACACCATTCGTGGCAACCGCGGATGGATGGAAGCCCGCGAAAGCGTACTCTCTACTCCGGCATTAGGCGATATCCGAAACATTCGTCCGATTATCCAACCCAATATGAGCGACAGTGCTTCGCTTGACAACGTATTGGAATTTTTCGTCATGTCGGGCTTAAGCCTGCCACATGCCATGGCCATGCTCGTGCCGGAATCATTCAACGATAAAAATCCTATCAGCGAAGATCTGAAAGCATTCTACGAATATCATTCCATCCTTATGGAACCGTGGGACGGACCTGCCGCACTGCTTTTCAGCGACGGACGGTTTGCCGGAGGAATGCTTGACAGAAACGGCCTCCGCCCGGCTCGTTACCTCATCACGAACAACGACATCATGGTGGTTGCAAGCGAAGCGGGTGTTATCAACTTCGAGGCCAGCGACATCAAGGAGAAAGGCCGGCTCCAACCGGGAAAAATTCTTCTGGTGGATACGCAGGAAGGAAAAATATACTACGACGGCGAACTGAAAAATCAGTTGGCTGCAAGCCATCCCTACCGTCAATGGCTGTCGACCAACCGTATCGAGCTCGATAATCTGCGCAGCGGCAGAAAAGTGGAAAACAGCGTTGACGACTACGAACGCAAGCTGCGCACATTCGGCTTTACGCGTGAAGACATCGAACGAACCATCATGCCAATGTGCAACAATGGTTCCGAACCGACAGCATCCATGGGCAACGACACTCCACTTGCCGTACTGTCGGAAAAACCGCAATTGCTGTTCAACTACTTCCGTCAGCAATTTGCCCAAGTAACGAATCCGGCCATCGACCCTATCCGCGAAGAGCTGGTCATGTCGCTGACCGAATATATCGGAGCCGTCGGAATGAATATCCTGCTGCCGAACGAATCCCACTGCAAAATGGTGAGATTACCCCAGCCGGTATTGAACAATCGCCAGCTCGACATTCTGTGCAACATCCGCTACAAAGGCTTCAACACGGTCAAACTGCCGATGCTGTTTGAAGTAAGCAAGCAGAAGGCAGGACTTCATGCTGCCCTGACGCAACTTTGCAAAAAGGCAGAAGAAGCCGTCGACGAAGGCGCCAACTATATTATCCTGTCGGACAGAGGAGTCAATGCCGAATATGCTGCCATTCCTTCCCTGCTGGCCGTGAGCGCCGTCCACCATCACCTGATTTCCGTACAGAAACGCGTACAGACCGCCTTGATTGTCGAAAGCGGTGAAATACGTGAAGTGATGCACGCCGCCCTGCTTCTGGGATACGGAGCAAGCGCCATCAACCCGTATATGGCATTTGCCGTACTCGACGACCTTGTCAAGAAGGGCGAAGTTCAAATGAACTATGAAACGGCTGAAAAGAATTACATCAAAGCTATCGGCAAGGGCCTTTATAAAGTGATGAGCAAAATGGGTATCAGCACGATCCGCTCTTACCGTGGCGCAAAAATATTCGAAGCTGTCGGATTGAGCGAAGAGTTGCTCAACACCTATTTCGGCACACCTACTTCTTCTATCGGCGGTATCAACCTCGAACAAATCGCACAAGACTATACGGCCTTTCACGATGCAGGATTCCTGCCGAAGGAAATATCTCCGCTGCTGCCCAACATCGGACAATTTTCATACCGCAAAGACGGGGAACAGCACGCATGGAACCCTGAAACGATCAGTACGCTTCAGCTTGCCACACGCTTGGGCAGCTACAAGAAGTTCAAGGAATTCACGCAACTTGCCGACAAGAAAAAAAGCCCGATATTCCTCCGCGACTTCTTTACGTTCAAACGCAACCCGATAAGCATTGACGAAGTTGAATCTGTCGACGATATTGTCAAGCACTTTGTCACGGGAGCCATGTCGTTCGGAGCCATCAGCAAGGAAGCCCACGAAGCACTGGCCATTGCCATGAACAAATTGGGCACCCGCAGCAATACGGGCGAAGGCGGCGAAGACAGCGACCGTTTCCATGAAACGTTCGAAGGCATCTCCATGTCAAGCAAGACCAAGCAAATAGCTTCAGGACGTTTCGGAGTCACGGCTGAATACCTTGTTAATGCAGAAGAAATTCAGATAAAAGTGGCACAGGGGGCAAAACCTGGCGAAGGCGGCCAACTCCCCGGATTTAAAGTTGACAGTGTCATTGCCAAAACACGTCACTCCATACCAGGCATCTCGCTTATCTCGCCTCCACCTCACCACGACATCTATTCTATCGAAGATTTGGCCCAGCTGATATTCGATTTGAAGAATGTAAACCCGAAAGCTAAAATCAGCGTGAAACTGGTAGCCGAAAGCGGTGTCGGTGCCATTGCAGCCGGAGTGGTCAAAGCGAAAGCCGACCTTATTGTCATCTCCGGAGCAGAAGGCGGAACAGGTGCTTCCCCGGCTTCATCCATGAGATATGCCGGCATTTCGCCGGAAATCGGTTTGAGTGAAACGCAACAGACACTGGTGCTCAACGGCCTGCGCGGTCAGGTGCGCCTGCAAACCGACGGCCAGCTCAAAACTGGACACGACATTATCAGTATGGCCCTTCTCGGAGCTGAAGAATTTGCATTCGGAACAACGGCACTGATTGTTCTGGGCTGTGTGATGATGCGTAAGTGTCACACCAACATGTGTCCGGTGGGCGTAGCCACACAAGACGAAAAACTCAGAAAGCATTTCCGCGGACACTACCAGTATGTGGTCAACTACTTCCGCTTCCTTGCTCAGGAAGTGCGCGAATACCTGGCCGACATGGGATTCCGCAAGCTGAGCGACATCGTCGGACGGACTGACCTGATTGAAGTAATTCCCGCACCGGCAGGCAGCAAGGCCGCTACACTCGACTTCAGCCGTATACTGCACAAAGTCGACACTGATGCAGCCATCCACCACGTGACGGAACAAATCCACGACATCGACAATGTGAAGGATGTTTCCATAATCAAAGCGGCACAAGACGCCCTTGACAGCGCGAAAGAAGTGTCGCTCGAATACGCTATTGCCAACACCGACCGTGCCGTAGGTGCCATGCTGTCGGGGAAAGTGGCAGAACGTTACGGAAACGACGGATTGCCGGAGCATACGATTTCCATAAAATTCAAAGGCTCGGCCGGACAAAGTTTCGGAGCCTTCCTTGCCCACGGCATTGATTTCCGTCTGGAAGGTGAAGCCAACGACTATCTGGGTAAAGGCCTCAGCGGCGGACGTATTTCCGTACAGCCGCCCGTACGCAGTCACTTTGAAGCAGAAAAGAATGTCATCGCCGGCAACACGCTGCTTTATGGAGCTACCAGCGGTGAAGTTTATATCAACGGACGGGTCGGCGAACGTTTTGCCGTCCGCAATTCGGGAGCCATTGCCGTTGTCGAAGGTGTCGGCGACCACTGTTGCGAATACATGACCGGCGGACGCGTTGTCGTCCTCGGTGAAACCGGACGAAACTTTGCGGCCGGTATGAGCGGCGGTGTGGCCTACGTTTGGGACAGAGAGCGCAAATTCGACTACTTCTGCAACATGGAAATGGTGGAACTTTCGCTCATCGAAAACGCCACTGCACGAAAAGAACTGCACGAACTTATCCGGCAACATTATCTATACACCGGCTCGCAACTGGCAAGAAAAATGCTGGACGACTGGAGCCGCTATGCTGACGAATTCATCCAAGTAACCCCGATTGAATACAAACGGGTACTTGCCGAAGAGCAGATGCGGAAACTTCAGCAGAAAATTGCCGATGTGCAACGTGATTATTAACAAATTCACCACAAAACGAAAAAGCAAATGAAATATGGGAAACCCTAAAGCATTTCTTACTATACCACGCCAGGAAGCCGGATATCGTCCTATACATGACCGAATCAACGACTACGGCGAAGTTGAACAGACTCTCAACACCAGCGAACGCAAGCTCCAGGCATCACGATGCATGGACTGCGGCGTTCCGTTCTGCCACTGGGCATGTCCGCTTGGCAACCGCCCTCCTGAATTTCAGGATGCGCTCTACAAAGGAAAATGGAAAGAAGCTTACCAGATACTGACGGCAACCAACGACTTTCCCGAATTCACGGGACGTATCTGCCCTGCCCTGTGTGAAAAAAGCTGTGTGCTCAAACTGACCATCGACGCTCCCGTCACCATCCGTGAAGACGAAGGTGCCATCATTGAGGCAGCCTTCCGTGAAGGCATCGTAAAGCCTGTCATTCCGGAACGGAACGGCAAAAAAGTGGCTGTAATCGGTTCCGGACCTTCTGGACTGGCTGCAGCTAACCAGCTTAACCACCGAGGCTATGAAGTGACTGTATTCGAAAAACAAGAATATATTGGGGGCATGCTCCGTTTCGGTATTCCTAACTTCAAGCTGAACAAAGCGATTGTCGACCGCCGACTTCAACTGATGGAAACTGAAGGAGTCATCTTCCGCCCGAACACGGAAATCGACATACACAATCTTCCTGCCGGTTTCGACGCTTATTGCATCTGCACCGGGACACCGCAGGCACGCGACCTGCCCGTCCCCGGTCGCGAACTGAAAGGCGTTCACTTCGCCATGGAAATGCTGTCGCAGCAAATCCGCGTACTTGCCGGACAGACATTCTCAAAAGAAGAACGTATCACTGCAAAAGGGAAAAATGTGCTTGTCATCGGCGGTGGGGACACGGGTAGCGACTGTATCGGAACGAGCAACCGTCAAGGTGCCAAGAGCGTGACACAAATCGAAATCATGCCCAAACCGCCCGTAGGACACAATCCCAATACCCCGTGGCCGCAATGGCCAATCGTGCTCAAGACGAGCTCCAGCCACGAAGAAGGCTGCGAACGCCGCTGGTGTCTGACGACCAACAAATTCATCGGCGACAAGGACGGACAGGTTTGCGGAGCTGAAGTAGAAGAAGTGGAATGGTTGCCGAATCCCGACGGAGGACGTCCCATCATGCACCCCACAGGGAAAAAGGAAATTCTGAAAGCTGACCTTGTGCTCCTTGCAATGGGCTTCCTGAAGCCGGAACAGCCTGCATTCCCTGAAAACGTATTCATTGCCGGCGATGCTGCTACGGGAGCAAGCCTGGTCGTGAAATGTATCGCAGGAGGAAGAAAAGCGGCTGCCGACATTGACCGCTTCCTGTCAAAATAACCCAATAGCAACAATTTTAAATCAATATCAGTATGTGCGGAATTGCAACAATATTCAACATAAAAGAACAAACACCGGCGTTGCGTAAGAAAGCTCTGGAGATGGCAAAAAAGATTCGTCACCGCGGACCGGACTGGAGCGGTATCTACTGCGGCAAGACAGCCATTCTTGCCCACGAACGACTTTCGATTGTCGATCCCCAAAGCGGCCGTCAACCGTTGTTTTCTCCCGACCGGAAGCAAGTGCTTGCAGTAAACGGTGAAATCTACAACCACCGTGACATCCGCAAGCAGTATGCCGGACGCTATGAATTTCAAACCGGCTCCGACTGCGAAGTTATCCTTGCCCTCTACCGTGACAAGGGCATCAACTTCCTTGAAGACCTGAACGGCATCTACGCTTTTGCACTTTACGATGAAGAAAAGGACGATTTTCTCATCGCCCGTGACCCGATAGGTGTCATTCCCCTTTACATCGGACGAGACAAGGACGGAAAAGTATATTGTGCCAGTGAACTGAAGGCGCTGGAAGGTTTCTGCGACGAATACGAACCATTCCTCCCCGGACACTATTACCTCGGAAGTGAAGGCAAGATGAAACGCTGGTACAAACGCGACTGGATGGAATACGACGCCGTGAAGGACAACGGCGGCAGTGCAGCCGATGTCCGTGTGGCTTTGGAAGCAGCGGTAAAACGGCAGCTGATGTCAGACGTGCCTTACGGTGTGCTGCTGTCAGGCGGTCTTGACAGTTCCGTAATCTCGGCAGTAGCCAAACTGTATGCCTCCAAACGAATCGAAACCGACAGCCGTCAGGACGCATGGTGGCCGCAGCTCCACTCATTTGCAGTCGGACTGAAAGGTGCTCCCGACTTGGCAAAAGCGCGTGAAGTGGCGGAACATATCGGTACGATTCACCACGAAATAAACTATACGATTCAAGAGGGCCTCGACGCGCTGCGTGATGTCATCTACTTCATCGAAACGTATGATGTCACCACTGTCCGAGCCTCCACTCCGATGTATCTGCTTGCCCGCGTCATCAAAAGCATGGGCATTAAAATGGTATTGAGCGGTGAAGGTGCCGACGAGGATTTCGGCGGATACCTGTATTTCCACAAAGCTCCGGATGCAAAAGCATTCCATGAAGAAACAGTACGGAAACTTTCAAAACTGCATCTTTATGACTGTCTGCGAGCCAACAAGTCGTTGGCAGCCTGGGGCGTTGAAGGCCGTGTTCCGTTCCTCGACAAGGAATTTCTGGATGTGGCCATGCGGCTGAATCCGAAATTAAAAATGTGCCCGGGCAAAACGATTGAAAAGAAGATCGTGCGCGAAGCGTTTGCCGACATGCTTCCTGAAAGCGTGGTATGGCGCCAGAAGGAACAGTTCTCCGACGGCGTGGGCTACAGTTGGATCGATACGCTGAAACAAATTACGGCCGAAGCCGTGAGCGACGAGCAAATGGCGCACGCAGCCGAACGTTTCCCCATCAATCCGCCGATGAACAAGGAAGAATATTACTATCGCAGCATCTTCGAAGAATATTTCCCCAGCGACAGTGCTGCCCGCAGCGTGCCCAGCGTTCCGAGTGTGGCATGCTCATCGGCTGAAGCGCTTGCATGGGACGCTTCTTTCAAGAATCTCAACGACCCCAGCGGACGTGCCGTTGCAGGCGTTCACGAAGAAGCCTACTCCAAACAATAGTTTTCTGAAATTTTTTATGACGAAAAGAACCATAAAATTTACAAAAATGCATGGCGCTGGCAATGATTATATCTATGTCAACGCCATGCTGTATCCTATCCCCAACCCGGAAGAATGCGCCATCGAATGGAGCCGCCCCCATACAGGCATCGGAAGCGACGGGCTTGTGCTGATTGATGCCTCCGATGTGGCCGATTTCAAGATGCGCATTTTCAATGCCGACGGCTCTGAAGCCAAAATGTGCGGCAACGCCAGCCGTTGCATTGGAAAATACCTTTACGAATACGGGCTGACCGACAAAACGGTCATAACTCTGGAAACCCTCTCGGGAATAAAAGTGCTCCACCTTCACGTGAAGGACGGAACAGTAGAAAGCGTGACCGTCGACATGGGTGTTCCAACCGATATTCACGAAGTGGAACTGGGAGAACAGTATCCCTATATAAAGGGAATTGCCGTCAATGTGGGCAATCCGCATCTGGTGATATTCGTGGATGACATCACACTTGTCGACCTGCCTCAAATAGGCCCGCGACTGGAACACCATCCGCTGTTTCCCGACCGCGTAAATGTGGAATTTGCTCAAATTCGACAGGACGGAAGCATTCGCATGCGGGTATGGGAAAGAGGTTCCGGCATTACGCAAGCCTGTGGAACCGGAGCCTGTGCTACAGCGACCGCAGCATTTTTCTGCGGACTGGCTACCCGAAAATCGGAAATTGAAATGGACGGAGGCACACTGTTCATTGAATGGCAGGAAAGCGACAGCCACTTGTCGATGACCGGCCCTGCCACTATCGTATTTAATGGAGAAATTTCAATCAGAAACATCTAAAAGAACCGACCCTATGGCACTTGTAAATGAGTCATTTTTAAAACTACCCGGAAGCTATCTTTTTTCGGACATAGCAAAAAAAGTGAATATGTTTAAAGTTACCCACCCCGATGCCCAACTGATCCGTCTGGGCATTGGCGATGTCACGCGCCCCCTGCCACCGGCCTGCATTGAGGCCATGCACAAGGCTGTTGACGAAATGGCCAAGGCCGAAACATTCAGGGGCTACGGACCGGAACAGGGCTACGACTTTCTCATCAATGCTATCATACAAAACGACTTTGAAGCGCGCGGCGTTTCGCTTGACCCGTCGGAAGTTTTCGTCAGCGACGGAGCCAAAAGCGACACCGGCAACATCGGTGACATTCTTCACCGCGACAACAGTATCGCCGTAACGGACCCCGTATATCCGGTGTATGTCGACAGCAATGTGATGAGCGGAAGAGCGGGAGAATTGCAAGAATCAGGCTACTGGAACAACATCACCTACCTGCCCTGCACCGCCGAAAACGATTTCCAGCCGGAACTGCCCAATCATCGCGTAGATGTCATTTATCTGTGCTGTCCAAACAACCCGACAGGAACAACCCTCACCAAACGGCAATTGAAAAAATGGGTGGACTACGCGCTGGCAAACGATTCGATTATCATGTTTGATGCCGCTTACGAGGCATTCATCCGTGAAGACAAAATTCCGCATTCCATCTATGAAATCGAAGGAGCGAAAAAATGCGCCATCGAATTCCGCAGTTTCTCGAAAACGGCTGGTTTCACCGGTGTAAGATGCGGTTATACGGTTGTTCCCAAAGAGGTGACGGCCACAACTATCGACGGAACAAAGGTATCGCTCAATGCGCTTTGGAACCGCCGTCAATGCACGAAATTCAACGGTACGAGCTATATTACCCAGCGGGCTGCTGAAGCCGTATACACCGAAGAAGGGAAAAAACAGATAAAAGACACGATTGACTATTATCTTGAAAATGCCCGCATCATGCGCGAAGGCTTGTCGGAAGCCGGCCTGAAAGTTTTCGGAGGTGTCAATTCCCCCTATTTGTGGCTTAAAACCCCCGACGGCGTTGGCTCATGGAAATTTTTCGACGAATTGCTCAACCGCGTTCATATTGTAGGGACTCCGGGCGCCGGGTTCGGTCCGAGCGGGGAAGGCTATCTGCGGCTCACCGCTTTCGGTGAACGCGACAACTGCATCGAGGCGATGAAACGTATCCGAGAGAAATTCTAAACACAATTATACTATTACTATCTGCCATCCTGCTCCCGCACATGGGGGCAGGATTTTTTTACTCTCTGCAATACCTTTTTCTTGTTCATGGCAGATTTTTGAAACCTACCATCAGCTTCTACCGCAGTTTTTACGCTATGAACAAAAAGTTTTTACGCATTGGAATGCCCCTCGACCGCTAATTTTCTAACTTTAACCCAAATCGGAAATCAGACTTTATGGTGAAATTCGCAACTGCTGTCAGAAAGCAATACGCCGACAGCAGTGCGGACGACAACCAATGACCATTTTGAATTAAACACATTCTGCTAACAGCGGCCATTGAATCCGCACCAGTTATTTAACCTAACAAAAACTTTTTATGAAAAGAAACTTCATTCTACTCGCCGTACTACTGATAGCGGCAAACGCCGGAGATGCACAAAGTCTTTCAAAAATCCTGAAAGGGGCCAACAAGGTGCTCGAAACCGTCAATGCAATGACCGAGACTCCCAAGAAAAATGAAAAACAACAAGACAAGGCTGCCACACAAAAGGCAACGCCCCAGCAGGACGCTGCCGCCGACAACTTCATTCCTATTGCGGAGGTCAACACCAACCAGTTCGCCAATGTTCCCTATCTGACCGACGAAACCGTATTTATTGACAAAGAAGTCAACGAACAGATGCTATCGGATGTCAGCGAGGGAATCTTTTCCATTATGGAATACAACCGTGAAATAGGCTATCTGGGCTATTACAGCTTTTACTCCATTGACGGCGACTATATTTTTCCACCCATGTGGGAAGCTCCCGGAAAAGAAGTTCCACGATTCGACAGCGGTGCGGCTGTCGTAAAATATCCCCGCAAACTGAACTCCAACCAGCAGCATGCCATCATTTACGCCGACGGCACCGTACGCGAACTGCCCGTCACGTGGGATGAAGTTACCCAATTTTACGACGGAATTGCAATGGTACGCGAAATGATTCCGCGACAAAAGCCACAAATATTCTACATCAACACAAAAGGCGAAAAAATTCTGCCCCATCTTACCCACACTTACGAGATGCGGGGTCCGATGGGTGTCGACGGGAGAATGAAGCACCTCAAAGAAAACCGCCGGGCCTATTTCAGCTATAAGGATCAGAAATGGGGCTATCTGGACTCCAACGGCAAAGTTGTCATAACACCGCAATTTCAGGAAGTGCGCGATTTCAGCAACGGCTATGCGCTGGCCATTGTCAGAGGAGAAAATTCACGCGACAAGGCAGTATTCATCGACTTGTCGGGAAAAATCGTCACGGATATTCCTACAACAGCCACAACTCTCTACTATGCAGAACCCGTCAGCGATGTCGACAATGGCATTTTCTGCATCCGCAACCATAATGCAACCGTTTATTACAATCTTGAAGGGAAGGAAGTGGCACAATATCCCGAAGGAACACCGTTCCACAACGGATATGCTTTCGTAAAAACCACGTCAAAGCACGATTCACCCGTCTGCATAGTTGACAGCCAGTTCAATGTCAAGAAAACAATCGGTTTCGAGAACATTGCCTTGAATTCCGAAAAAGCCGAATTCAACGACATGTCGCTGAGCACATTTGCCAAAAAGTATGTATTTACCGACGACGGTAATCTGATACTGCGCAACAGTCCACAAAACGACGGTAAAATCCTCGACTTTTCAGACGACGGCTACAGTAAAGCTCAGGACAAATTTATTGTCGATTCAAAAGAAGATCACTATTGGGGCTATCTGAATCCGCAAGGTGAAATGGAAATATTGTTTGCCAAGACGGACACTACCAAACAATGGAAGGCGAAAGGTCCGAAAGACCCGACAAAAGCATTGTACAATATTCTCGTCAAGGCTTATCCGGAAAAAGGCGGCACAGTCAGCGGTTCGGGTAAATATGAATATGGCGATACGGTCTACATTTCGGCAACCGCCAACGATGAATGGCTGATTTCGGGAACGGAAGCGTCCAATCCGTCAATGAACACCCGCCATCCGGCAAAATACGTAGTACAAAGCGATGGGGAAATTACGGTATATTTCTCCAAAATTGAAAATCCGGAGGCTCCTGACAGCCATGCTTTTGAAGGAACTGTCACGCTGACAGACATCGAGGGCAACACCATGGTTGAATTCCCGCTGTATCTGGAAACAGATGCCAACGGCAACTACAAATCGCCCTATGGCGATAACACGTATGGCGTACTCGCTCCCATGCTTGACCCGAAAAAAGTGCTCACCAACCAACTGTCGAGGGAAGGGAAGGCCGTAGAAGGCAGCAAAGTGGCTTACAATTGTTTCTATGTGCCTTTTAAAGTCGTAGGTACGATGGAGGCCAACGGCAAAAAATATCTGGCAGTGGACGGCGGACAAATCTCTGTCCGAAACATGACCATACTATCGACCGACAAGACCCAAATCAACAGCCTCAACACGCTGATGGCCAACCTCATGGTCCAATTTGAGGGAATGAGCGACATTGAAGTGCCTCCATACAGCTATCGCATTGAGATGCTCGAAACCGATGCATCGACCGGAGAATTTACCTTCGGAAACATGGAATGCTTCTCGCCTCAATACGGATGGCTTTCGAGCGACGATTCCCGACTGTTCAAATTCCACAAGTCACTTTTCATAATCGGATATACAAAACCCCTTCACAGTGATATGTTCAAAGGAATCCGCATGAAAAAAGCGCAGAAACGCAACGATATCCTGTGGTATCCGCCTGAATCCTATTACAAGTCGGACGCCGGTTTCGTCGAAAATCTCGGCAAACAATACCGGGAGTTCGTTTCTGACAAAGATATGCTGAAAAATCTCAATCTGATGGACTTGACCAAGGCTGCCGACGAAAACATATTCAAAAAATTTTAATCCGCTCAATCCAAATCGGCTCTAACGGCTGTAACAACAAAAAATCCCCCGACGCTGTCAATCGGGGGATTTGCATGAAGATCGTCTTTTCTTCATGAACGAAAGACATTCCACAGAAATTGCTCACGCAATAACATAATGGATTTCGCATTATTAAAGAATAGCTTCAAAAAGAAGTGTCTCTCAAAAAACTGCTATCACTGTCTATCTAATAAATAACATTTCACGATATTTAGGCAGTGTCCACATCTGATCGTCAACGATCAATTCCAACTTGTCGATATGATAACGGATCTGCTCCAACATCGGGGCAATCTTATCATGGTAGGCAATTGACTTTTCTCGTTCATCGGCAATTTTGTTTGCCACCTTACGTGCTGCCACCATCTCATCGACATGCTCTTTAATATAGGCTGTATGTTCGGCTATTTGTTGAATAATGGACAGATTTTCTGCTGACAGTTTTGCAGCTACATCTTCAGGGAATAGACCTTTCATCTTGTAGACGTTGTCAATCAGTTTGGTCTGATATTCAATGGCTACAGGAACAATATGATTCATCACCAAATCACCCAGCACGCGGGCCTCGATCTGAATCTTTTTCGTGTAGGTTTCCCATTTCACCTCGTTACGGGCTTCCAGTTCCTTGTGAGTCATTACGCCGGTCGATTCGAACATCTTGACGGAGGATTCGCTCAAGTAGTTGTCGAAAATCAACGGACAGCTTGTTTCACAATCCAGTCCACGACGTGCAGCCTCTTCCTTCCATTCGTCGCTGTAACCGTTGCCGTCGAAACGGATAGGCTTGCAAATCTTGATATACTTTCTGAGAACTTTCAGAATAGCGGACATCTTTTCAGTTCCGGCATTGATAAGCTCGTCAACTTCCGACTTGAACATAACCAATTGTTCAGCCACTGCTGCATTCAATGCAATCATGGCGCTTGCACAGTTGGCTTCCGAACCTACGGCACGGAATTCAAAGCGGTTTCCGGTGAAGGCAAATGGAGAAGTACGGTTACGGTCGGTATTGTCAATCAGCAGTTCCGGGATTTGCGGAATGTCAAGCTTCATTCCATGTTTGCCGCCCAGCGATATGAGATTTTCGCTTTCCGTTTCTTCCAAATGATCAAGCACACGGCTCAATTGAGTTCCCAAGAAAGAAGAAATAATTGCAGGGGGCGCTTCGTTGGCACCCAGACGATGGGCGTTTGTTGCACTCATAATGGAAGCCTTCAGCAAACCATTGTGACGATATACAGCCATCAATGTATTGACAATGAACGTAATGAAACGCAGGTTGTCTTCAGCAGTCTTGCCAGGAGCCATCAGCAGTACGCCGGTATCTGTACCCAGCGACCAGTTGTTGTGCTTGCCCGAACCGTTGACGCCTTTGAACGGCTTTTCATGCAGAAGCACGCGGAATCCGTGAGTACGTGCCACTTTACGCATCAATGACATCATCAACATGTTGTGGTCAACGGCCAAGTTACATTCCTCAAAAATCGGAGCGAGTTCAAATTGGTTAGGAGCAACCTCGTTATGACGCGTTTTAACAGGAATACCCAATTCAAGAGCCTGAATTTCAAGATCCTTCATGAAGGCAGCAACACGTGAAGGAATTGCACCGAAGTAATGGTCTTCCAACTGTTGGTTTTTGGATGCTTCGTGGCCCATCAGTGTGCGGCCGGTCAGCAACAGGTCAGGACGGGCGGCATACAAACCTTCGTCAACAAGGAAATATTCCTGTTCCCATCCCAAATATGAATAAACCTTCTTTACATTTTCGTCGAAATAGTGGCACACATCGACAGCAGCCTTATTAACTGCGCTCAAAGCCTTCAGCAACGGAGCCTTATAGTCAAGCGACTCGCCCGTATAGGCAATGAATACTGTCGGAATACACAACGTGTCTTCCACAACGAAAACTGGAGAAGATGGATCCCAGGCACTATATCCACGAGCTTCAAAAGTGTTTCGGATACCGCCATTCGGGAATGATGATGCATCAGGTTCTTGCTGAACAAGCAGTTTTCCGGAAAATTCCTCAATCATTCCGCCTTTACCGTCATGTTCAACAAAGGAGTCGTGCTTTTCAGCCGTGCCTTCTGTCAAAGGTTGGAACCAGTGTGTGTAATGAGTAGCGCCCAGTTCGCTTGCCCATTTTTTCATTCCGGCAGCAACATCATCGGCTATGCTACGGTCAAGAGCCGCTCCATTGTCGATAGCATCGGTCAATTTCTTGAAGACGTCGCCCGACAAATACTTGAACATCTTTTCGCGGGTGAACACATATTTGCCGAAATATTCACTCGGACGCTCCTTTGGAATCGCCACTTTCATTTCTTTCGCCCGGAAGGCTCTTTCAACAACTCGAAATCTAAGTTTTGACATAATCGCTTATTTTAAATTGCACTTAGTAAATTTTCATTTTGCAACACAATTACTTTTTATTAAAGCAATTTTCTTTTATATCGGCAAAATTACAACATTTTGTAATACCACCAAACTTTTTCAGGACAAATGTTCAAAAAAATTTCAAATAATGACATTTTACCACGTTTATGGCAATATTTCTTACAATTTAATACTTAAAACGTAATTACAATTACATATTATCACAAAATTCTTTACCTTTACATTTCATTTTGACCACAAAAAAATGACCGTAAGCCAAAACCTACGGTCATTCGTTATCATTTCGTTGTCAAATCCTTATTTCGCCTGCACAGGTTTCAATCCCAGATGTTCGAAAATAAACGAGTACATATCCACATACTCATCGATAACCTTCGCTGTCGGCTTGCCTGCCCCATGGCCGGCTTTGCTGTCAATGCGAATCAGTTTCGGTTCTGTGCCGGTATTTGACGCCTGCAATGTTGCTGCATATTTAAATGAATGTGCCGGAACTACGCGATCGTCATGGTCGGCAGTCGTCACCAGTATGGCAGGATATGGCGTTCCGTCGTTACGAATATTATGAAGCGGAGAATATCCCTTCAGGTATTCAAACATCGCCTTGCTGTCCTCGCTTGTGCCATAATCGGGCGCCCAGTTCCAACCAATGGTAAACTTATGATAGCGCAGCATGTCCATTACCCCTACACGAGGATGGCGACACGGAACAAATCAGGACGCTGGTTTACACAGGCACCAATAAGCAGGCCGCCATTGGAACCGCCTTCAGCCACCACCAGATTCTTGTTCGTGTAATTTTCCTTTATCAGATATTCTGTAGCCGATATGAAATCGTCGAACACGTTCTGCTTGTTCATCTGTGTACCGGCAAGATGCCACTCTTCACCGTATTCATTGCCGCCGCGCAAATTGGTCTGTGCGTAAATGAAACCGTTGTCAAGCAGGAACATCATGTTCGGACGATAACCGGGATAGAGCGTGATGTTGAAACCGCCGTAACCGTATACATACACCGGATTCTTTCCGTCCTTTTTCAATCCTTTTTTATAGGTAAGGGTCATCGGTACTTTTGTTCCGTCTTTGCTTTCGAAGAACACCTGTTCCGTCACATAATTTTCGGGATTGAACGGCACATTCGGCTTGCGATAAACTTCCGACTTGTCAGTGTCCACATCATATTTATAGACCGTCGCCGGATAGGTAAACGAAGTGAAAGTGTAGAACGCCTCACTGCTCTTGGAATCACCGCTGAACGCAACCGTTCCGACAGTCGGCAGTTTTACCTCGTGCAGCAGTTTTCCGTCCAATGTATAGACATAGGCATGATTAGAGGCATCCTTGTCGTATACGGCCACTATTTTACCGCCGATAATAGACACCGATGAAAGCACATTCGATGTTTCGGGAAGCACATCCTTCCAGTTTTCAATCTGCGGATTCTTCACATCCACCACAACCAGACGGTTGTTCGGTGCCTTGTAGTTTGTCAGAATGAAAAGTTTGCCGCCAATCACATCGACCGGAGAATTGGCATAATCTTGAGAATCGCTTGCACAGACAAATTTTGAGTCGGCATCAGAAAGGTCCTTGACATACAACCCGTTGCCGTTTCCTGCACCGCCTTCCAACATCAGCAAGACGTTTTCGCGCTCCACCGTTCCAACATTATAAAAGCGCAACGGATATTTTTCGCTTTTGAACACAAGTTTGTCATCTTTTTGAGGGGTACCCAACTTGTGATAATAAACCTTGTGATATTCATTCTTGCTCGAATATTCCTTTCCTCCCACCGGTGCATCATAGGCGCTGTAGAAGAAACCGTCCTTATACCATTCAGCTCCGGTAAATTTCGCCCAGACGATATGGTCGTCAAGCAGTTTTCCCGTTGCCGTTTCCATCACATAGATTTCCACCCAGTCAGAACCGCTACGGGAAATGGTGTATGCCAAGTATTTTCCGTCCTCCGAGAACGAAATGCTCTGCAAAGCTACCGTACCGTCAGTAGAAAGCCGGTTCGGGTCAAGCAGCACATGACCGGCATCGGCAAGCGATTCCGCACAATAGAGTACGCTCTGATTCTGCAAACCACTGTTCCGGAAATAATAATACTTGCCATGTTTCTTCACAGGCGCACCGAATTTTTCGTAATCCATCAGACCTGTTATCGCCTTGCGGATGACATCACGGTAAGGAAGGCTGTTCAAATAGTCATTTGTCACTTTCCGCTGTGCCTCAACCCACGCCGCTGTTTCCTTCGACGTATCATTTTCCAGCCAACGGTAAGGGTCAGGCACTTTCACACCGAAATAGTCGTCCACCACATTGTCCTTGCGGGTTTCCGGATAATGCAACTGTGGAACAGCCGCTCCGGCTGCAAGACTGAACGCTGCACTTGCCATAACGATAAGTTCTTTTTTCATTCTGTTCTACTATTATAATTTAATTTTGTATTCCTTCACCGCCAACACAGGGTCTTCGGTACTGCTCTCCACTACGGCCTTCACCAGACGGTACTCAAAATAAAACGTCCCGGACCACTGATGATTGGAGGCAACTGCGGCCAATTCCGATTCCAGTTTATCAAGATTTGTATCAATCTTGCTCACTTCCGTGTCGTAAAATTGTTTGGCAATTCCATCATTCTCGTTTTGGGTTTTCCCGTCAACGATAAACGGGCCGGGATTTTCCGTATAGGTCTCAATAAAGTTCGTCAACGCAATGGAGAAATCCACCGAAACGGATTCCAACCTGCCATCCTCGGCCAATCCGCCAAACGAACCTACCTGACATTGGTAAATGGACTGCACGGAAACGTCCTTTTCACACGACTGAAATGCAAACATAAAGACCAGCAAAGCCAATACTCCAAAAATTCTATTCTTCATCATTCTCTCATTTAATTTAAATATTCACAAAAGTAACGCATATCCTTCCAACATCAAAATTAGGCCCGTCACAATACGGGCAAATGTGTTCAAAAAACAAGAAATTTACTTTATATATGTTATAAGCCATTATCCTTCAAAAATATTTTGAATAATTTTGCCAAAAATTTCGACTTGTCTCATGATAAAATTGATACCCCGACAATACATTCCCGTTATCAGTGTCATTCTTTGTATCGTAATGTCAGTGCTCGACGGTACGATCATGAATGTAGCCCTTCCGACACTTACTAAAGAATTTGGAATAGACCCCGACACATCTATCTGGATTGTAAATGCCTATCAGATGGTCATCATGATGTTTCTGCTCATTTTTTCCGCATTGGGCGACAAATACGGCTATCGAAAAATTTTTCTGTCGGGAACCTGCATTTTCACTGTCGCATCCGGACTATGCGCTCTTTCCTTCAATTTCTCCATGCTGATTGCATCGCGTATTCTGCAAGGTATAGGAGCCGCATGTGTCATGAGTGTCAACACGGCTCTGATTCGCCAAATTTATCCGCCCCGCATTCTGGGCCGGGGAATGAGCTACAACGCCATGGCGGTGGCCATCAGTTCCGTTGCCGGACCGACCATTGCCGGACTCATTCTTTCTACCCTTTCCTGGCACTGGATTTTTGTCATCAACCTGCCTGTCGGAATCCTTGCCCTGATATTGGGCATCAAATACCTGCCGACCAACATCCGCAACAAGCGGAAAATCGACTTTTGGAGCTGTGCCGGTAACGCCCTTACTTTCGGGCTGTTCATATATGCCGTAGAGGGATTTGCCCACAAGGAGAGTATGGAACTCATCACACTCATGTTTGCAGCAAGCCTCGTCATCGGCTTCTTTTATCTCCGCAATCAGCTGAAAGCCGAGACCCCTCTCCTGCCGGTCGATCTGCTTAGGATACCGTTGTTCACCTTGTCGGTCACCACTTCCATCGGCTCGTTTATGGCCCAGATGCTGACCATGGTATCTCTACCGTTTTACCTGCAGGATGTAATGGAATTCACACCTGCCCAAATAGGCCTGCTGATTACCCCTTGGCCCCTGGCCACACTTTTGACGGCTCCGGTTGCTGGCCGACTGGTAGAGAAAGTACACCCCGGATTTTTGGGAGCAATCGGAATGCTGCTTTTTTCCAGCGGACTCCTGTTTCTCTATTTCATGCCAGAAAATGCCGGAAGTTTTGAAATAGGCTGGCGCGTCGTGTTGTGCGGAATCGGCTTCGGCCTGTTCCAGACGCCCAACAACTACACGCTGATATCCTCGGCACCTGCCCGCCGAAGCGGTGGTGCAAGCGGAATGCTGGGCATGGCACGACTTATCGGACAAACCGTCGGCACGACTTCCGTAGCCATCGTCTTCACCCTCATGACACACACCGACGGTGCCCGACTCTGCCTGCTGATTGGTGCAATCGTAGCCATCCTTGCCGGTGTTTCAAGCATATCCCGTATCGGAAACCCGCTTCCAGCGCAGAAAAAGAAATAGCCGCACAACGAATTGCACGGCTATTTTCCAAAGTTTATATTATTCAACTATTTATCCAACAGAGCATTGCCTGCCTTTTCACAAACGGCGGCATCCATCGTGGCAATTGTTGCCACATTGACAATATCACGGACAGAAGCTTCCACTGAAATAAAGTGAACCGGCTTGTTCAATCCGATTTGAATCGGGCCGATAGCCTCAGCCAACCCCATTTCAAGCATCATGCGATAGGCGGCCGACGAAGCATTCAAATTCGGGAAAATCAGCGTATTCACATCCTTTCCGCGCAACTTGTTGAACGGATAGTTCTTGTCGCGGATTTCCTTGTTGAGCGCGTAATTGATCTGCATTTCACCGTCGACACACAATTCAGGGTATCTTTCGTGAAGCACAGCCACGGCATCGTGAACAGCTTTAGGCGAAGAAGCCTTGTTTGAGCCGAAATTGCTGTAGGAAACCATCGCCATCACAGGATCGTTGGCAAAATATTCAACAGCCGTACGGGCCAAACGGGCAATGTCGACCAGCGTATCCGTATCTTCCTCTTCATTAATCATCGTATCAGCCAGATAGTAGACACCTTTCTTGGTGTTCATGATATGCATCGTGGCAAAATGATTGAAACTCGGGCGGATACCGATCACTTCCTTGGCAATCGAAGTCACAGCCGTACTACTGGAATAGATTCCGGCAATAAAAGCATCAGCATCGCAAGCTTCAACCATCATCATGCCGAAATAGTTACGGTCATACATCTTTTCCAATGCCTCACGGCGGGTAAAGCCGTCGCGGCCGTGTTTTTCCGACAGCATGGCGGCATAACGCTCACGGCGTTCTGCCTCACGGTCGTGACGAAGGTTGACAATCTGTATGCCGTCGAGCTTTACACCCAGACGAGCCGCACGCTTTTCTATCATTTCCTCGTTGCCCAACAGAATCGGTTGGCATACGCCTTCATGACAAGCTTCCACAGCAGCCAGCAACATATTGTCGGTATTGCCTTCACCGAACACCACACGGCGCGGATTGCGTTTGGCTTCTTCCGTAAATCGGCGCATCAGCTTGCTGTCATAGCCCATTATGCTGACAAGTTTCACCTTATACTGTTCCCAGTCGGTAATCGGACGACGGGCCACACCCGACTCTATCGCCGCTTTTGCAACGGCAGGAGCAACAGTGGTCAACAAGCGCGGGTCAAGAGGTTTCGGCAATATGTATTGCGGACCGAACGTAATGCCCGACATATCGTAGGCGGCATTCACTACCGACGGAACCGGCAATTTAGCCAGTCCGGCAATGGCATGTACGGCTGCCAGTTTCATTTCCTCATTGATGGCAGTTGCGCTACAGTCCAATGCGCCACGGAAAATATAAGGGAATCCCAGTACATTATTGATTTGGTTCGGATAGTCAGAACGTCCGGTTGCAAAAATAATATCCGGACGAGAAGCGACAGCCTTCGAATATTCGATTTCAGGGTCAGGGTTTGCCAGTGCAAACACAATCGGTTTTTCGGCCATCGACTGTACCATTTCCGGAGTTACCACATCTTTTACAGACAGGCCGAGGAACACATCCGCTCCAACCATGGCTTCGGCAAGGGTCGTAATGTCACGGTCAGTGGCAAACTGCGCTTTCTGTGCCGTCAGATTCTTACGGTCTTTTCGAATGACACCCCGGCTATCACACATCACGATATTTTCCGGACGTACACCCAGACTGATATAGAGTTTTGTACAGGAGATGGCAGCCGCTCCGGCACCATTCACCACCAGTCTCACATTTTCAATTTTCTTGCCCTGAATTTCAAGAGCGTTCAGCAATCCGGCAGCCGAAATAATAGCCGTACCGTGCTGGTCGTCGTGCATGACAGGAATGTCGCACTCCGCTTTCAACCGCTGCTCGATTTCGAAGCATTCGGGAGCTTTGATATCCTCCAGATTTATACCGCCGAATGTCGGTGAAATTGCCTTCACAATCTCAACAAATTTGGCCGGGTCTTTTTCATTCACTTCAATATCAAAACAGTCGAGGCCTGCAAAAATTTTAAACAGCAAAGCCTTCCCTTCCATCACCGGCTTTCCAGCCTGTGCGCCAATATCACCCAGTCCCAAAACAGCCGTTCCATTGGAAATTACGGCAACCAAGTTGCCCTTGTTCGTATATTCGTAGGCATCATGACTGTTCTGCTCAATCTCCAGACACGGAAAAGCCACGCCCGGCGAATATGCCAACGACAAATCATGCTGAGAGGAATAGGGCTTAGTCGGAATTGTTTCAATCTTGCCCGGACGATTACCCTTATGGTAGTCCAAGGCCATTTCCTTAGTTACTTTTGACATAATCTAAAAATTTTCGAACTTTAAAATATTCGCATCCAATTTTTTATATATGATAGAAAACAACTTTCCGTAAAAATTGTCTCACAAAGAAAAATATGTGCGGAATCTCATAGAAAACGTATTTCCGAAATTACCATCCGTAACGTCTTCCATGCCCTACAAATATAGCAACTCTTTTTCATAATTCACGGAATCACTTCATTAAATTACATTTTGTTAACTTTATAGCCATTTTACTTACATCCATAAAGCAAGCGGCTGACAGGGAGAAACGATAAAACACAATTTAGTTTAATATATCCGAATTTTATTTTTCGCCAGTCCGGAAAACATTAGTATATTTGTAAGCTAAATACAGAACAAGGACAATGAGCAAATATTTAATTTTTAGATTCGTCTGTTTGGTTTTGCTATGGGTCGCTCTATGTGTTATTCTGCTCATGAGCAGAAAGATAGACTTTATGGTCATATTCGCCATCATAGCCTCCGGAATTGTAATTTTTGTGCCCTTATACAAAAAATACAAGAGCGGTAAATACAATGACAAGAATTAGAAATTAAACGATTAAACAGCTAACGTGGAACACAACGATATAACAAATAATAATTATCCGCTGCTGTCAAAAATCGACAGTCCTGCCGATTTACGGAAAGTTCCTGAGGAACAGCTTCCGGCGGTCTGTGCAGAACTGCGGAAATTTTTGATTGACCATCTGTCGGTAAACCCGGGACACTTCGCATCGAACATGGGAAGCGTCGAACTGACTGTTGCGCTTCATTATGTGTTCAACACGCCCTACGACCGCATTGTATGGGACGTCGGACATCAGGCATACAGTCACAAGGTGCTGACCGGACGCCGTGACAGATTCGACACGCTCAGAAAGCTGAACGGCCTCAGCGGTTTTCCGTTTCCTGGAGAAAGCGAATACGACACCTTTGCTGCCGGCCACGCCTCCAACTCCATCTCGGCAGCTCTTGGAATGGCCATAGCATCGAGCCTGAACAAGGATGAGAAACGCCGCAACGTCATTGCCGTAATCGGCGATGCTTCCATTGGCGGAGGACTCGCTTTCGAAGGACTCAACAATGTAGCATCAAGCAAAAACAATTTGCTTATCATTTTGAACGACAATGACATGTCAATCGACCATAATGTCGGTTCCCTCAACAAGTCACTCGTCAAAATCACCACATCGAAAAGCTACAACCGCATTCGCTTCAAGGTCTACAAGACATTGCGGAAACTGCATCTCATCGACGACAAGCACCGCGGCATCATTCTGCGGTTCAACAATAGTCTGAAGTCGCTCATTTCGCGGCAACAGAATATATTCGAAGGACTGAACATACGCTACTTCGGTCCTTATGACGGACACGACATCGAACGACTTGTCCGTGTGTTCAACGACATCAAGGACATGGACGGCCCGCGTTTGCTTCACCTCCGCACCACAAAAGGCAAAGGCTACGAACCGGCCGAAAAGAATCCGACCCTCTGGCATGCGCCCGGAAAATTCAACAAGGAAACGGGCGAGGTCATCAGGGAAAAGAGTGATGCGCGCATGAAATACCAGGACGTATTCGGCAAAACGCTGGTAGAACTCGCCGAAAAAAATCCGAAAATTGTAGGTATTACGGCAGCCATGTCAACCGGCTGTTCCATGACCTACATGCAGGAAGCTTTTCCGAAACGGACATTTGACGTAGGCATTGCCGAAGGCCACGCCGTCACATTCGCCGGCGGACTGGCCAAGGAAGGCATCAAACCTTTCTGCTGCATCTACTCCACATTCCTGCAACGCGGCTATGACCACATTATCCACGATGTGGCGTTGCAGAAACTGCCTGTCACTTTCTGCATCGACCGTGCCGGACTTGTGGGAGAAGACGGAGCGACACACCATGGAGCCTTTGACCTCAGCTATTTGCGGAGCATTCCGAACATGATTGTGGCATCGCCATTCGACGAACATTATCTGCGCAATCTGATGTATACTTCGCAAGTCCGAGACTTCGGACCGTTTGCCATCCGCTATCCGCGTGGAAAAGGACTTCTGACCGACTGGAGAAATGAAATGAAGGAAATACCCGTCGGCAAAGGGCGCAAATTGAAAGACGGCACGAAAGTTGCCGTATTGACCATCGGTCCGATAGGAAACATTGCCCGGCAGGCCATTGCCGAAGCGGCTGAAAAAGGCGTTGACGCGGCACATTACGACATGATATTCCTGAAACCGCTCGACAACGAACTGTTGGAAGAAGTGGCCGAAAACTTCCAGAAGGTCATTACTTTGGAAGACGGCACCATCTGCGGCGGACTGGGAACAGCCGTGACCGAATGGATGAACGATCACCATAAAAAGGTGGAAGTTCTCCGGCTGGGACTGCCTGACTCGTTTGTCAAACAAGGAACAGTCAGCCAACTGTATGAACAGTGTGGCATTGACAAGGACAGCATCATTAAAGATATTTTAGAATTAGGAAAATAAGTATATATGAAAATTGTTATTGCAGGAGCCGGCGAAGTTGGTACACACTTGGCGAAACTTCTTTCAAACGAAGGTCTTGACATTATTCTCACAGACCCGGATGAACTGCGTCTGCAAGTAGTGGATTCCAACTACAACCTAATGACTCAAACCGGCAGCCCTACTGCATTCAAGAAGTTGAAGGAAGCAGGAGTAAACCATACCGACCTGTATATTGCCGTTACTCCGTTTGAGACACGCAATATCGTGTCGTGCAGCATGGCAAAACATTTGGGTGCAAGAAAAACGGTAGCCCGAATTGACAACTACGAATTTCTGAAACCGGAATACAAACCCTTTTTCAAAAATATTGGCGTCGACGAACTGATTTATCCGGAGAATTTCGCCTCTCTCGAAATCATTTCCGCCCTACGCCATTCCTGGGCACGCAACTGGTTTGAACTTTATAACGGCGAACTGACACTGATCGGTGTCAAACTGCGGGAAAATGCCCAGCTCATCGGCATGCAGCTGAAAGAGCTGGCCTCCAGCGGACACTCGTTCCACATATCGGCTATCCGCCGCAAGCACGAAACAATCATCCCTCGCGGTGACGACCACCTGGAAGTCGGCGACATCGCCTATTTCACGACTCAGCGCCAACATGTGGAAAATGTGATGAACATTTGCGGAAAGAGACAACATAACATCCGCCGCATTCTCATCATGGGCGGCAGTCGTATCGGTACCCAATTGGCCAACATGCTTGACGATTCCTACCGCATTAAAATCATCGAAATGGACCGCGACAAATGTCTGAAACTTATCAAACAAGTGCCCGATAATTGTCAGATTGTCAACGGCGACGCCCGCGACATTGACTTGCTGAAAGAAGAAGGCATCAGCGACTACGATGCATTCATCGCCCTGACCGACAGTTCTGAAACGAACATACTTTCCTGCCTGACAGCAAAAGAATTTGGGGTTAAAAAGACGATTGCTGAAGTGGAAAACATTCAGTTCATCGCCCAGGCAGAGAACCTGAACATCGGAACCGTCATCAACAAAAAACTGTTGGCTTCCAGCAAAATATTCCAGATTCTGCTGGATTTCGACGAATCCAATGCAAAATGCCTTGCCCTTACCGATGCGGAAGTGGCGGAACTTGTCGTGAAAGAAGGGGCAAAAATTACAAAAGCGCCGGTAAAGGACTTGAAACTTTCCCACGATATGACCATCGGCGGACTTATCCGCGACGGCAAAGGCATGCTGGTTAACGGTAATACGCTCATACAGCCGGGCGACCATGTACTGGTATTCTGCCTGAGCGGGGCAATACACAAAATCGAAAAGATTTTCAACTGATTTTCAGACCTACAAAAATGTTTTCAAACAGACAACATATCAATATCCGAACAATCATCCGACTGTTGGGACTGTTACTCCTTATCGAAGCGGCGTTCATGCTTGCCCCTCTGGCGGTTTGCTACATCTACGACGAATTCGAAGAAGCAAAAAGTTTCATCTATTCAATCGCCATTACGGCCGCATCGGGATTGGCAATCACACTCTTTGTCCGCACTCAAAACAACGACATGGGCAAACGAGAGGGTTTCCTCATCACATCTCTGACATGGGTTGTGTTTTCGCTGTTCGGAATGCTCCCGTTCATTTTCGGGGGCACACAGATGTCGGTTTCCGACGCTTTTTTTGAAACGATGTCCGGATTGACCACAACCGGTGTTTCAGCCATAACTTCCGTCGAGGATGCCTCCCACGGCATACTGATGTGGCGTGCCATCACCCACTTTATCGGAGGTATGGGAATCATTCTTTTCACGCTTGCCGTACTCCCCATGCTGAACAAACAGAGCGGTATTCAATTGTTTAACGCGGAAGTGACCGGCATTACCCACGACAAATTACGCCCGCGCATCAGTCATACGGCAAAAAGTCTGTGGTTGATTTATCTGGCGCTGAATGCCATCCTCATCGTTCTGCTCTGGGTCGGCCCCATGAATCTGTTTGACGCTGTTTGCCATTCATTTGCGACCATTTCAACCGGAGGATTCTCCACCAAAAATGCCAGCATTGCAGCCTATGACTCTGTATATGTCAACAACGTCATCACCTTTTTCATGTTTCTGTCGGGTGTCAACTTTGCCCTGATTTTCAAGGCAACTCACGGCAATTTCAAAGCGCTGTACAAAAATGATACCTTCCGCTGGTATTTCACCATCACCATCGTTGTATTCGCTTTGATTTTAGCTACCTGCTATTTCTCGACCTCAAACCCAATCAATCTGAAACGGATATCCATCATTCTGTTTCAGACGGTTTCGGCAATCACGTCCACCGGATTCTCCGTTTCCGACCTGACTATATGGCATGGCATTGCACTGCTTTCCATCTGCTTTGTCATCTTTACCGGAGCCTGTGCCGGTTCTACGACAGGTAGCGTGAAAATCGACCGCGTGGTTCTTATTTTCAAGAACCTCAGAAGCGAAGTGTATAAGACGTTACACCCGAATACGATTGTCCCTATAAGGGTGAATGAAAAAGTAGTGTCGAACGACGTCATTTCGAAAGTAGTGACTTTCCTGCTCTTTTTCATCATCTTTATTTTCATCGGCACCATGTTCCTGCTGGGAACTGACCCCCAGATGTCGCTATTCGACTCTTTCTTCGCCGTTCTGTCATGTCTGTGCAACAACGGATTGGGGCACGGATTCACAGCCAGTTCCTACGCCGGCATTTCCGAAGCAGGGAAATGGGTACTTTCATTCCTTATGCTTGTCGGACGTCTGGAAGTGTTTACCGTCATTATCCTTTTCACCCACACTTTCTGGAGCAAGGAATAATGATGAACAAAGCAGTAAAAACAGATAGGGAAATACCAAAAGATTTCAACTGAAATCAAAAGATTTTATGTAAGTTTGCATTAACATTTTAATTTTTATCACAGTGGCATTAAACGTAGACGAACTCAAAAATGACTATATCCCGACGTATGCGGACAACTCTGCAAAATCTGAAACAACGACGGGAAATGAAAACGAGCCGACCAAGGCAAACGAAAAAAGAAAACGCAAAACAGAGAAGACAAAGGAAAAGCCCAAGCGACAGTTTGTGTTCAAACGTCGCTACCGCTATATCTTTGCCTTTATCCTGGCTGCTGTGGCTTTTTTTCTGCTGATCGCAAGTTTTTCCTATTTTTCACAAGGAGCGAGCGACCAAAACTTCGTAACGGAACATAACATTCTTGAAAATGCGCAAAACGCAACCATCAAGAACAGTTGCGGACCGCTCGGAGCCGCTGCCGCCGATTTCTTCATCAACCGCGGTTTCGGACTCGGCTTCTTCTTTATCATCGTGTTGCTTTTCATTTATGCTTTACGGCTGATAAACGTGACGAAACTCAGCATACTGAATTCGACACTAACCTGCCTAACAGCAACGATAACTACCTCCAGCCTGCTCGGATTTTTCACAATCGGAAAGGGTGAGTTTTTCGCTTACGGAGGCCATCACGGAGTGTATGCCAACCAGTTTCTCTATAGTTTGATGGGATTTTACGGCACGCTGTTCGTCAACTTGCTGCTACTTGTCATTCTGGCAGCCCTTTGCTTCAACACGCTCAAGAAGATCTGCCAGGCTGTGAAAGGCTTCATTGTCCGACAAAAGGAACATCAGAAAGCCAGCCGTGAAGCCGAAGAAAAGGAAGCGGCAGAAAAAGAACATGCACAGGAACAAAAGAAAGAGACTCCGGCAGTCATCGTTCCCGAGGAAGAACCTGAAAAGACCCCGGATATAGTCGTTTCCTTCAACGAAGGTAAAGAGCGACAATATGCGGCAGAAACCAAACATGATACAACTCCGTCGATTCATTTCAATGAACCGGAACCGTCAAAAACTACCGACAAACAGCCGGAAGCCAATACCCCGGCATCCGACGGAATTGAAATGACCGTAACGGTCAACAAAATTGAGAAAGCCGATGAAATCGAAGAGAAACCGTTTGACCCGACAGCCGAGCTTTCGCGCTACAAGTTTCCACCGATTAGCTTGCTGAAGGAAATCAAGCTCAATGAAAACAATGTCGACATTGAAGAGCAGAACGAAAACAAGGACCGTATCACAAAAACATTGAACGACTACGGTATCTCCATCAAGAGCATCGGAGTGACCGTCGGCCCGACCGTTACGCTCTACGAAATCATTCCGACCGAAGGTACCCGTATAGCCAAAATCAAGAGTCTGGAAGACGATATAGCCATGAGCCTTGCGGCTTTGGGCATCCGAATCATTGCGCCGATACCCGGTCGAGGCACTATCGGTATTGAAGTTCCTAACAAGGAGCCGCAAACGGTGTCAATGCACTCTGTCATATCTTCCAAGAAATTTCAGGAATGTAAATATGAGCTTCCGATTGCTTTGGGCTGCACCATTTCCAAGGACATCTACATAGCCGACCTGACCAAGATGCCACACATTCTGGTTGCCGGTGCCACCGGACAAGGTAAGTCTGTCGGTCTGAACGCCATCATCACCTCCCTGCTGTATAAGAAGCATCCGGCAGAACTGAAGTTCGTGATGATTGACCCGAAAATGGTTGAATTCAGTCTGTACTCCAAACTGGAACATCACTACATTGCGAAACTGCCGAACGAAGAGGACAGCATCATCACCGACATGAGCAAAGTAGTGGCAACTCTCAATTCACTGGTAATGGAAATGGAAAACCGCTATCAGTTGCTACGCGATGCCGAGGTGCGCAATATCAAGGAATACAACACTAAATTTGTTTCCCATCGTCTGAACCCGGAAAAAGGACACCGCTATCTGCCCTACATCGTTGTGGTTGTCGACGAGTTTGCCGACCTGATCATGAGCGCCGGAAAAGATGTTGAAACGCCAATCGCACGTATCGCCCAAAAGGCACGTGCCGTCGGCATCCACATGATTCTGGCCACTCAACGTCCGTCAACAAATGTCATCACAGGTATCATCAAGGCCAACTTCCCGGCACGTATTGCCTTCCGCGTTACTCAGATGGTGGACAGCCGTACGATTCTCGACCGACCGGGAGCAGAACGGCTCATTGGCCGTGGCGATATGCTGATTTCGGCAAACAACGACATCGTTCGCGTTCAGTGTGCCTTCGTCGATACCCCGGAAGTACAGGACATCACGAACTATATTCACGATCAGATCGGTTTCGACGAAGCCTACGAATTGCCGGAATATGTACCTGAAAGTGCAGAAAACGGAAATGCAGGATTGGGTAGCCTGAACGACCGCGATCCTCTGTTTGAAGAAGCCGCTTCGTTCATCGTTTCCGGCGGACAGACGGCCTCCACATCCTCCTTGCAGCGCCGCTATTCCATCGGCTAAAACCGTGCCGGTAAAATCATGGACCAGATGGAAGCTGCCGGTATCGTAGGTCCCAGCCAGGGAGGTAAACCGCGCCAAGTGCTGATTGACTCTTTCCAGCTGGCTCAAATACTTGCTAAATAATCACTCACCAAGACAAAAGAAGATGAAACGTATATTCAATATTTTACTCTTCATGGCGGCTGTCGTTTCAATGCAGGCCGCAGGAAATGCAGATGCCATCATCAATCAGGTAGTGAAAACCTACCGTGCGGCAAACGGGATTTCCGTCAACTATATCATTACTACCGATCAGGGACAGACTTCCGGCAACATTGCCATGAGAGGAGAAAAATTCCGTATGCTGTCGGCCGACTTGAAATGCTGGTACAACGGTACACTGCAATGGAGTTATACGCCGGTTACCGAAGAAGTGAACATCACTCAGCCTACTGCCGAGGAACTGCAAATGGTGAACCCCTACTCTATCATCAGCAGCTTTCGCCAATCATTCAGCACACAATTGCTGAAATCGGCCACAGCAAGCAACCATGAAGTGCAGATGCTGCCCAAGAACGGAAAGGCAACCGACATCAAGTCTGTCCGACTGACCATCAACAGGACTACCAGCCTGCCGGTAAAAATTATTTTTGAACTGAAAGACAGGTCATCGGTCATAGTAACCCTCAGTAACTACAAGACCCAACAGAACTTTCCTGACAACACATTTGTTTTCAATAAAGCAATGGTACCGGCCGGAACTCCGGTAGTGGATTTACGATAACAATAAAAATTACAAATATGGAACAAATCAGAACCAAATGCCTTATCATCGGCTCAGGACCTGCCGGCTATACGGCAGCCATCTACGCTTCGCGTGCCAACCTTTCGCCGGTTCTTTTCGAAGGACTGCAACCCGGCGGTCAACTCACTACGACCACAGAAGTGGAAAACTTCCCCGGCTATCCCAACGGCATCACCGGCCCGGATATGATGGACGAACTTCGTGCTCAGGCCGAACGCTTTGGAACTGATATCCGTATCGGTGTCATTATCGAAGTGGATTTTTCGAAGGCTCCCTATAAGGCAGTTTCCGACGATGGTATTGAAGTGCTTGCCGACACGGTAATTATCGCCACAGGAGCATCTGCCAAATATCTCGGTCTGCCCGACGAAAAGAAATATGCAGGGATGGGCGTATCGGCATGTGCCACTTGCGACGGATTCTTCTATCGTAAAAAGACGGTGGCAGTTGTAGGCGGTGGAGACACGGCCTGCGAAGAAGCCGTTTATTTGAGCAACCTTGCATCGAAAGTCTATATGATTGTCCGCAAAGATTACCTGCGTGCATCGAAGGTAATGCAGCAACGTGTGTTCGACAATCCAAAAATCGAAGTGCTGTTCAACACAAACACGGTAGGATTGTTCGGGGAAAACGGCGTAGAAGGTGCACACCTTGTAAAATTCAAAGGCACTGACAAGGAAGAAGATCTTGACATTGCCATCGACGGATTTTTCCTCGCCATCGGTCACAAACCGAATACGGATGTATTTAAGAAATACATCGAACTGGACGAAAACGGCTACATCAAGACCAACGGTGTGACAACAGCGACCAACATTCCCGGAATTTTTGCCGCCGGTGACGTTGCAGATCCTATCTACCGCCAGGCCATCACTTCTGCCGGCCAAGGTTGCAAAGCCGCCATCGATGCCGAACGCTATTTAGTGTCGAAATAATAAGGACTCCATAAACACCGTCAGGCGCATGCTTCCCCTCCGTAACCATGCGCCTGATTTGTTTTTTCTTTTAGCCAATTTAAAACTCTGTTATTGGCACTACTTCTATCTTATAACCGCCCTTTTCTATTGTGCGTTTGTCATTTATTTTTGCTGCAAGTCAGATGGCTTATGGCGTTTGCCGGCACGATACTGTTGCGGGGAAACGCCGGACTTGGTTTTGAAAAATTTTCCGAACGCCGACTGGTCGGAAAAATGCAACTGGTCGGCAATGCTCTGCACACTTTCATCCGTATAGACCAACATTCGACAAGCCTCGGCATACAGCAACCCGGAAATAAAATAACCGGCTGTCTTCTGCGTCACTTTGCGAATGACGCGCGACAAATAGGTAGCGGAGATTGACAGTTGGCCGGCATAAAAATCAATATAATGCTCCCGACGGTAATGCTGTATGAGTAACTGGATGAAACGATGAAAAAGTTCCTCGCCATGATTTAGCGCCGGCGGAAGCTGACGTACCCGTCCCTCTACCAGTTCCAACACCTGCAACAGCAAAGCATGCAACTGATGATGAATGATATTTTCCTGATAGACACCAGCTCGTGAAATCGTATCGGAAATTTGCCGCATGGAAGCCACTATCGCCTCCACCTGTTCTCCCGACAAATGGATGACAGGAAAATCTGTCCGGCAAAAGAAAAGAGAGTATGACTGATAAGCAATGTTCAATGATAGCAAATGCTCAAAAAAACTTCGGTCGCACATTAGATTCATAGCTTCAAAATCCGCACTTTGCCCCGTGATGGCAACCAATGTGCTCGGAGAAAGCAACAACAAATCACCATGTCCTACCGTATGGTCCTGATAGTTGATTGTAAAAGTGGCAGTTCCCGACAGCACGAGAAGAAAGGAGAAAATATCGGCAAAAGTGGGCGAAACAGTGTCGAGATTCACCAAGCTGCTATCCAAACGGAAACAGGCGACACTGTTTCTGTATACGTCCTTCACCTGATGATAGTCCATCAATTCTTTTAGCTGTATCGTATGTTCAACCATATTATGACTTATTATGAACCGTTAAGAAAGCCCATGGCTTCACTTTCCCACAAAATTAGCAATTGTTCAGTATTTAACCAATCAAGGCTTTTATTTTAACAATCGCTATTCGATTTGATTTATCACCTTTGCAATGTAGAAAACAACTGACCAAACAACAAATCGAAACATGATGAAAAATTGGATTTATTTTGGAACATTTGCACTAATATGTGCCTGTGCTCTTCCGGCAAATGCACAAAATATAGTCTTGCACAATGTCGAAGGCAAAGCAATGCAGGTGCCGACTCGCAAGGCATTGCCCACCGATGCTCCACGTGTCCGCTATCCCGGATTCAAACAGGAAACCCTCGTGCTGAAAGCCGGCAGCATTCGCAGAGAAGGAGCAAAACCGCTGACATGCGATATTTTGCTCGAAAGAGATGTACCCATAAAAATGCGTGACGGCGTAACCATTTATGCCGACATATTCCGTCCGACAACCGGAGAAAAGTGTCCGGCCATTCTCGCATGGAGTCCGTACGGCAAAGAAGTCGGAGGCCAGATGCTCGACGATGTACCTATGCGTGCGGGTGTCCCGACAAATGCCACTTCCGGATTGGAAAAATTTGAAGGACCAGACCCTGCCTATTGGGTGGCACACGGCTATGCTGTCGTGAATCCCGACAAACGGGGTGCCTACATGTCGGAAGGCAATCTGCTGTATTGGGGACATGAGGATGCCCTCGACGGCTGCGATGCAATAGAATGGATTGCCTCTCAGGAATGGTGCAACGGAAAAGTCGGAATGTCGGGCAACTCATGGCTTACCGTTTCGCAATGGTTCATTGCCGCAGAACGCCCGAAACATCTGGCAGCCATAGCTCCCTGGGAAGGCTTTTGCGACCATTATCGGGAATCAGGCACACGAGGAGGAATCCCAACACCGGAATTCCCGGAAATGATTGCCGAAACTTTTTCTTCGGAACACGGACGACTGGAAGACCAGCCACGGATGATTGTGGAAAAGCCCTTTATGTGCGACTATTGGGAAGACAAGGCTGCTAAGGTAGAAAACATCGAAATTCCTGCCTATGTGGTGGCCAGTTACACCAACTCTGTTCACACACACGGAACTTTTGCCGGATACCGCCGAATGGCATCCAAGGAAAAATGGCTGCGGGTACACAACACGCAGGAGTGGTTCGACTATTACACGCCTGAAAATGTGGAAGACCTCCGCCGTTTCTTCGACCATTATCTCAAAGGCATCGACAACGGTTGGGAAAACACTCCGAAAGTACGCCTTTCGGTTCTTAATCCCGGCGGCCAAGACATCGTCGGACGTGAAGAGAACGAATTTCCGTTGGCACGTACGGAATACCGCAAAATGTATCTGTCGGCAACCGACTGTACGCTGCAAACAACACTTCCGACTGACACAGCCACAAACACGTATCTGTCAACTTCCGACAATGCCAAGGTGACCTACCGCTACCGCATGGAACAGCCTACAGAAATTACCGGCTACATGAAGCTGCACCTGTGGGTTTCTGCTCCGGACAACGACGATATGGATTTGGCTGTCCGTGTTGAAAAACTTTCGAAAGACGGAAAACCGCTTCCCGACAAAACGGGAGCAATTATCGCTGCTACAGGAATGATGCGTGTGTCAATGCGCCAACTTGACAAGGCCAAGAGTACGGAAGCAGAACCTTACTACCCGTTCACCTCGGAACAAAAGCTCAAGCCAGGAGAAATTGTTCCTGTCGAAATTGAAATCTGGCCGATGGGACTTCTTTTCGATAAAGGCGAAATACTGCAACTGACCGTTGGCGCTTACAAACCCGAAAAAGCAGCAATACCGTTCGGCTCTGCCCGCATCACGATTCCAAAAGAGGGATACACCTATATGCCCGGACAGAAAGTGGAAATGATGACAATCGGAGGCAACGCTACCGAATGTGCCGACCCTAAAGAAGTGGTCACTTCACCGGCTACTCACAATAAAGGAAGACACTGCATTTATACCGGCGGAAAATACGACAGTTATCTGTATGTGCCGGTAATCCCTGCAAAGACCAAATAATCTGCAATCTACACAAATAAAATCAATGACAGCCGGAAGAGCGCCCCAACACTCTCCGGCTGTCATTTATTATAGCCGTGACATCAACGCATTTCTGGAAGCGAACAAAATCAGATTTTCCGGCACACCGTCATTTTCCAAATCCGCATCTGTATGGGGAATCACAAGCCTAATTTTGGAAAACGGCAGCAAACCACGCTTCGGATGGTGATAATCTTCCAGTTCGAGCATAAATTTCACAGGTTGTGCCACTCGTTCCCAAAAAGGTTTTAACGTGAGTTCATTAAGATGGTCCAGGCAAAGTATCACGTTTTCAGTCAAGGCTTTGTTGACCACATCAAACAGTTGTTCTTCCCTGTCTATCTTATTACAATCTGTATAGCATACCTTATCCAACACGTTCAAATACGCACCAAGATCAGACGCCACATATTCATCCGGCATACAAAGAAGAACAATGCCGGAATCCTTTAAAAACTTTTTATGAAACAACACGTTTGCCATAATTTTCATTTTTTATTGTCAATATCATCATTACACAATACATATAGAAAAACTTACTCAAAATTTAGTATTTGTTCCCAATTTTTTCTTCTACACAATACAGTTCGACATAGCTAAATTTGAAAACTGCGTTTTCTGCTTGTCTCTCCACTCACCTTTCACTATATTTGTAGAATATAGGAGGCGGTTCGGGATAAAAAATATACGAAACAAGTTTCAATATTTTATTCTCCACTCACCTTTCACTATATTTGCAAAATATTTTTAAACATCAAATGGAAAAGCAACTGAATTTATGTGGCGTGACCTTCAATTTCAGTGTCGAAGGTGAAGGAAAGCCGGTGGTTCTGATGCACGGATGGGGCTGCAACCGCACTACTCTGGCTCGAATCGAACAACTGCTTGTGCCACATTTCAAAGTATATAATGTCGATTTTCCGGGCTTCGGCAAAAGTTCGGAACCTGCCACCGTATGGGGCATTGAGGACTATACCCACCTTTTAGAAGAATTTCTGAAAGCGGAAAAAATTGAGAATCCCATCCTGTTGGGACACTCTTTCGGCGGACGTGTGGGCATACTCTGTGCCTCACGCAACAAGGTCCACAAGCTGATACTTGTCGACGCTGCCGGCATAAAGCCGAAGCGCTCGCTGAAATATTATGTAAAGGTTTACTCCTACAAAGCCGTTAAAAAACTAATCCCGCTGATATTCGGTAAGGCTAAAGCCGAAGAAAAGCTGAACGCCTACCGCAAACGCATCGGCTCCAGCGACTACAGCCAGGCATCGCAGATGATGCGTGCCATCCTCAGTAAAGTTGTAAACGAGGACTTGCAGTTTGCCATGCCGAAAATCAGCTGTCCGACTCTGCTTATATGGGGCAGCAACGACACGGCAACTCCTATTTCCGACGCACGGCGAATGGAAAAACTTATTCCGGATGCCGGACTGGTAGAATTTCCGGGTGTAGGCCATTACAGCTTTCTGGAAAATCCGTACCAGTTTGATGCCGTACTGAACAGCTTTTTAGAAAAAGACAAAAAATAACATCAGGACATGATTTCGATAAATTTCATTCTGACCATTCTGCTGACTCTCGTGTCAGCCGTATATCTGGTAGCAACCTACAAGGTTGACTTACAGATGATGCAACAGAATTCCTACCGCAACAACCGCTATTTCAAATGGTGGAAAGCCAACAACAATTACGCCAGCATCAGCCGAATCACGGACTTGGTCATGCTGCTGCTTCTTGCTTCCACTTTTCCCCAATATTTGACAATCCCTATTGTCATCATTGTATTTCTCGTCAAATCAATTTCTCTGTTCAGGAAAAAATATAAAAAGCCGCTGGTGTTCACCAAACGTGTATGGCGTCTGTTCATCACCATGCTGGTATTTTCTCTCCTTTTCCTTGCGGGTGCATTTATCGGTTCCGGAATGATGCCAGTTTCACTGCCACTCTGTATCTCCCTGCTCGCCGTGCTCTCCTGGATAGTGCTCACATTTTCCAACTGGGCCATGGTGCCGGTGGAAAGAGCCATCAACAATATGTATGTCAACGATGCCAAGCAAATGCTCGCGCAGATGCCCGACATGAAAATCATCGGTATTACGGGCAGCTACGGCAAGACAAGCACCAAACACTACCTCAACCGCATCCTCAGCGAACAATTTGATGTACTGATGACTCCGGGCAGTTTCAACACTCCGATGGGAGTGGTTCGCACCGTCCGCGAAATGATGAAACCCTACAACAATGTGTTTATCGTGGAAATGGGTGCCAAACAGTTGGGCGACATCAAGGAAATCTGCGACATCGTTCATCCTGAAATCGGAATCATTACGGCTGTCGGCGAACAGCATCTGGAATCGTTCAAGACCATAGAAAACGTGCAGCGCACCAAGTTTGAATTGGTAGAGGCACTGCCGGAAAACGGTTTTGCCGTGCTGAACGACGACTTTGAATACGTAGCCAACCGTCCTGTGGAAAGTGTAAAGGCATACCGCTATGCCGTACAAAACACAAAAAACGCAGCCTACACGGCCAAGAACATTGAATACAGCGAATACGGCACACGCTTCACCGTCGCGGGCGAAGACCATGAACTGGAACTGAACACGAAGCTCGTAGGCGAATGCAATATTTCCAACCTGATGGCCGCCGTGATTGTTGCCATGAAGTTGGGCGTAAGCGACGACAAGATCCGTTATGCCGTCAGTAAAATCGAACAGGTGGAACACCGTCTGAACATGAAACGCACTCCGGGCGGAGTAACCATCATCGACGACGCATTCAATTCCAATCCCGACGGCTCACGCATGGCTCTCGATGTACTGTCGCGCATGACGAAAGGGAAACGCATCGTAGTCACCCCGGGCATGATCGAACTGGGCGACAAACAGGCATACCACAACAGCCGTTTCGGCGAACACATTGCCGAAACCTGTGATGTGGCCATCATCGTAGGCCAATACAACCGCGAAGCCATTGTAGAAGGTATCCGCAAGAGCGGCAAATTCAACGAAAGCAATCTGGTAATTGTCGACTCGTTTGCCGAAGCCCAAACCCGCCTTGCCACCCTTCTGAAAGCCGGCGACACTATTCTCTACGAAAACGACCTGCCCGACACGTTCAAATAAAAGCGATATAACCAACAAGAAACTAAAGCATAAAAATTACAATAAAAAGATGAAAACAAATGTTGCTGTCTTCTTCGGAGGACGTTCGGTGGAACACGAAATCTCAGTCATTTCAGCTTCACAAGCCATGCATGCAATGACTCGGGACAAATACAATGTTATCCCTGTCTACATATCGAAACAAGGAAAATGGTATACAGGCGACGCACTGTTTGACGTGGCCAACTACCGCGACATGAACGCCCTCATCGAGAAATGCGAAGAAGTGTTCATGCGCCCGGAATTCGGCGATTACAATCTTTACCGCGCCAAAACGAAACTTTTCGGTTCAAACATCTACGTGACACTCGATGTTGTCATTCCGGTGCTTCACGGAACAAACGGCGAAGACGGTATTTTTGAAGGTGTGCTGGAAACAATCGGTATCCCCTACGCCGGCTGCAACACCGTTTCTTCGGCCAACGGTATGGACAAAATCACGATGAAGATGATTTTGAAGGACTGCGGCATTCCCGTTGTCGATTATGTATGGTTTACCGACAAACAATGGTACAAGCAGAAGGACCAGCTGATTGCCCAGGTGGAAGAAAAAATCGGATATCCGGTCATTGTCAAGCCGGCCAACCTCGGTTCAAGCGTAGGCATCAGCCGTGCATCCAACCGCGAGGAACTGATTGAAAGTGTTGAAGATGCCGAAAAATATTCAACACGCGTCATCGTTGAAGACATGGTGGAAAACCTGAAGGAAATCAACTGCTCCGTTTTGGGCGACTGCGACGACTATCAGACTTCCATTCTGGAAGAGCCTATCAAAACCGGCGATTTTCTTTCATATGAAGACAAATACATGGGCGGCTCAAAAAGTGCCAAAGGCATGCAGGCTTCACAAAAGCGTATACCGGCTGAACTGCCGAAGGAAATGACAGAACGCATCCAGTTCCTTGCAGGTGAAACATTCCGCGTTCTTTCATGTCATGGCGTAAGCCGTGTTGATGTGATTGTCGACGGCAATACAAACGAAATTTTCGTCAACGAAATCAACACCATCCCGGGATCACTTTCTTTCTATCTTTGGGAAGCTACAGGCATCAGCTTCGACAAACTCATGGACACCCTCGTCCAGCTGGCACTCAAACGCAAACGTGAATTAAGCCTGAAAACGACCAACTTCGACCATAATATTTTCAGCCTGTCAGGAGGCGTAAAGGGTGGATTGAAAGGCGGAGTAAAAAAATAAGGACAACATATCCTCATTCCATCTACGGCAGGCGCGCATAAAAAGCGTGCCTGTTTTTTTATACCAGTAAACAAATCCAACCATAGTTTGTTTTATAGAAAAACACAACATTTCAGATTATGAAAAAAAGACTAACTGTCGGATTTATTGCCGCAATAGCAATTTTCAATTTACCACAAACATCCGAAGCCTGCACAGGCATTACGCTCACCGCTCAGGACAGTACAACCATCGTAGCCCGCACCATCGAATGGGGCGGCAGTGACTTGAACAGCCAATATGTAGTCGTTCCACGCGGCTATACGGCCCAATCCTACACACCGGAAGGGGTCAACGGAATGCAATTCACTTCACGCTACGGCTACGTAGGGCTGGCAGTTGAACAGAAAGAGTTCATTGCAGAAGGTTTGAACGAAATGGGACTTTCCGCCGGACTGTTCTATTTCCCCCGCTACGGAAAATACGTAGCCTACAATGCCGAGAACAAGTCAAAAACGATAGCCGACCTTCAACTGGTGGCCTGGCTGTTGGGCGAATGTGCCACAGTCGACGACGTTATGGATGCAGTAAAGGATGTGGACATCGTGCAAATCGACCCGCGGGCATCAACAGTACACTGGCGTTTCACCGACCCTACCGGCCGACAGGCAGTGCTGGAAATCGTTGACGGAAAACTCCAGTTTTTTGAAAACAAACTGGGAGTCCTGACCAACTCGCCCGGCTTTGAATGGCAAATAACCAATCTGAACAACTATGTAAACCTGTTCCCCGGTTCTGCCAATGCTCAGGATTTCGGGAACATACAGCTAAGTTCTTTTGGAGTGGGCAGTGGAGCGTTAGGCTTGCCTGGCGACGTTACTCCCCCGTCACGCTTTGTCCGCGCCGCATTCTATCAGACTACAGCACCCAAGCAACCGACTGCGGAGGATGCCGTATTGCAGGGATTCCAAATCATGAATAATTTCGACATCCCTCTCGGTGCAGAATTCCCCAAGGGACAGGCTACAGTCGATATTCCCACTGCCACACAATGGACATCGGCAACCGACATGACCAACCGTAGGATTTACTACCGCACGATGCGCAACAGTGCTATCCGCTGCTTCGACCTCAACAAAATTGACTTCACCAAGATTAAATATAAAGCCACGCCGCTCGACAACGTCAAGCATCAACCCATTGAAATGGTAAAAGTCAAATAATCATCATAAAACTGCTTCCAACCTCCCGGAAGCAGTTTTTATTTTAGATTTTCATCGGTTTAACTCAACTAACTGATAAATATACTTTTAGTAATTATTTAAGAAGTATAGACAACGAGTTAGCAACCGTACGAATTTCAGCGATTTGCGGTGCTATGCTGTCAAATAACTCTTTCTAAACACAAAATTATTGTTTGAAATGGACAAAAAACAACTCTATTTTTTTGCTTTGTGACCTATTAAACTAATTTTAGAGACAGTTGGCAAATATATTTGATTATTCTTTCCTTTTTCTATCGAATGGATATTCTTCTTTCCATGAATTTTCTTTTATGGTATAGATGTAGTTTCTATCTTCAAAGACCTCATCGCTTATTTGACGAAATGTAGCGGCGTCGATATCATCCAGTTGCTTCCTATCAAAGAAGACATGATGTTTGTCAGTTGCAATGCGCCCGTCAAAATAGAATGTGGCATTTTTTACATCCAATGAATCTTTGAGGAAAGGTACTCCATTCAAGAAGAGCATATCATTAACTAAATATTTGCCGACCCCGATTTCCTCAAAACGCAGAATATCTACATCCCTGACAATTACAGAAGCACCATAAATAACATTTCTGCCATTGCGAAAATAACAATAACCCGGCTCGATAGGGTGTTGTAAGGAGTCTATACGACATAAATCCCACGCTTTAGTTTTATAATTATACACGGTCCGATAGACATAGTTCTTGTCAATAAACCAGTCTTCTCCTATAATTCTAAAACTGTTTCTGTCAACATCCGTTCTCTTATCATAGTGATAAACGTAATCTTTATCCCGCATCCATTCGTCCTGTTTGGAACCGAGACGATACACAAAATATTCTGCAGTTTCGACGTCTATGCCACTGTGAGAAGGGCTTATGTAGGGACTGTATGAACCGCTACTCGAATAGTCTCGGATATAAACATGGTCTTTATCCACAGCAACTCCACTGGCATTTATATGGAATGTTTTGATATCTACGTTTTCTATCAACTTGTCTCCAAACCAGACATGGGTTGCATCCTTTGCCCATTGGTTATCTAATACCGTAAATGTTGATTCGTCCACATCTTTGAGGTAGCCCCAACTGCCGTGATTTATCAATTCAAGCGAATGTTCAACCGAGATATAGTATATCCCTCTGATATTTTTATAGTAGGTATAATAATCACTATTAACTTTACTACCTCTGGGAATAGGTAAAACTAAATACAACGACACACAAACACACAGACCAATTACGGAAGCTATAATTACTATTTTGGAATACTTCTTTAATTCTTGTTTTTTCATTGTATATTTCCATTTTGAAGTCCAATAACAAATTTACAAAAAAGTACCGTTCATCAGCCATTTATGGGCGGTATTTTTTTGTTTATCAATACAATAAACCAATTACAGTTTCATTCCCCTGCCTTTCTTTTGCGGCTGTATATAAGTCGGCGTATATTCTGCCTTAGCTTCTCGAACTGTTCCTTAAACCATTCGGCATAGGTATCTTGGTAAGATTTCAGCCTTAGCCGTGTCATAATATCGTCTGCACACAGCCTCACGGTGTCGGTCGGTTTCTTGCGGTATCGCTTCTTCGTCTGCTCCTCCCTTTCCCTGCGCTTGTGTCCCCTTTGACAATGGAGACGAGCGTAACGAACGCTGTTTCAGCCAATTCGCCACGATTTGCTCAAATATACTTTTTCGCTATGTGTTTATTTAATAAATAGGCAAACTTTCGTATTTTTGTATCCAACAAACGACAGGACATGGACAAGCCACAGGGAGAAACAACGACCTTCATTGAATACAACAGTGCAGCAGATCCGCAAACCATCGAGCAAGCCTATTACGAGTTTGACGGTTTTACGCTTTGCATTTGCCGGAAAGGCTCTGTCCGTTTCAAAATTGACTACAACGAATACCTGCTGAAGGAGAACGATATTTTCGTCATATTGCCGCGGCATCTACTTTCCACCACTTCAATATCCGCAGACCTGGACGTAAAAATTCTTGGTATGACAACGGAATTTATGAGCAAACTGCCCATAACTCCATCATTAGACGTACTGAAAAACATTAATTATCACCCCTGCCTTCCTTTAACCTCTAAAGAACTGTATGAATTGGACACACTATTTGAAATGGCCAAACAATACAAAAATGAGGAAAAGACCGACATTACAGTATCACTGATATATTCACTGATACTGATTACTTTAAATCATTACAATGCAGTCGCTTCCGTCAACAATGCGCCTGTCTCCCGACAGGAAGCTCTGACCCACTGTTTTTTTGAATTGCTGTTCCAACAAAACGGGACAATGAGAAATGTGGGATTTTACGCTGAAAAGCTGTGCATCACCCCCAAATATCTTACGACAGCCGTCAAACGGACTACTGGACAATCTATGCAATTATGGATAAACGAAGCGACCGTCATTGAAGCCAAACGCTTTCTGCGCAATACTCATTTGAGCATACAGGAAATATCCGAAAAAATGAATTTCCAGACATCATCGTCATTTGTCCGCTTTTTCCGACAACACACCGGACATACACCTTTGGAGTACAGAAAAAAAGAATAAAAAAATGGGAACATCCTACAAGGAAGACATTCCCATTCACCATAAAAAAGACTAATGATTCTTTTTCGATTTTTCGACAATGCGCATAAATTCCTCTCCCGTAATGGTTTCCTTTTCCAATAAATAAGACGAGGCGGAATGAAGAATTTCCATATTATCCGTAATGATTTTTCGGGCCTTTTCATGCGCCTTCTTTATCAGCTGCAACACTTCCTTATCAACATCGGCAGCAGTATCAGCCGAACAGACGAGCGATGTGTCACTGCCCAAATAAGCGTTGTTCAGTGTCTCCAACCCCATCATGTCGTAGCTTTCACTCATACCGAATCGGGTAACCATCGCCCGTGCCAGTTTTGTAGCCTGCTCGATGTCATTGGAAGCCCCTGTAGTCATGGTTTGGAACACCAGCTCTTCGGCAGTACGGCCACCGGTCAGTGTTGCTATCCTGTTGAACAGATCCTCCTTGCTCATGAGCAACTGTTCTCCGCTGTCGACCTGCATGGTGTAGCCCAATGCACCGGACGTGCGGGGAATGATGGTAATCTTGTGAACCGGCGCAGAATGCGACTGCATGGCAGCCACCAGCGCATGACCAATCTCGTGATAAGCCACTATTTTTCGTTCATGCTTCGACACAACCTTTCCTTTTCGCTGCGCACCGGCAATCACCGTTTCCACACTTTCTTCCAAATCATCAGTCGACACACGATTACGCCCCATTCGTACAGCTCTCAGGGCCGCTTCATTCACGATGTTGGCCAATTCGGCTCCCGACGAGCCGGCACTGGAACGTGCCACGATATCCAAATCGACATCATCATGTCTAACCTTCTGCAAATGGACGGAAAGAATGGCCTTTCGCCCTTCCAAATCGGGCAACTCCATTTGGATTCTCCGGTCAAAACGTCCGGGGCGCAAAAGTGCGGCATCCAGACTTTCCGGACGGTTGGTTGCAGCAAGAATGACAACGCCTTTTCTTCCGTCAAAACCGTCCATTTCTGTCAGAAGTTGATTTAAGGTCTGCTCTCGTTCATCGTTGCCGCCCACCATATTGTCACGCTTCTTTCCGATAGCATCTATCTCATCAATAAAGATAATGCAAGGAGCTTTTTCATTTGCCTGTTTAAACAGTTCACGGACTTTTGCCGCTCCCATTCCGACAAACATCTGAACAAATTCAGAACCGGATATTGCAAAAAACGGCACTTTGGCTTCGCCGGCTACGGCACGCGCAATCAAAGTTTTACCTGTTCCCGGAGGGCCTACCAGCAAGGCTCCTTTCGGCAGCGAAGCGCCGATTTCCGCGTATTTTTGGGGATTGTGAAGAAAATCCACAATTTCCTTCAACGTGTCCTTGGCTTCGTCCTGACCGGCAACGTCGGCGAATGTCGTTTTTATATCAGCATCTGCATAAATTTTGGCACCCTTGGGTCCAAACGACATGAAGTTCCCTCCGGCTCCTAACTTTGACTGAATGTTTTTGGAAGCGAATCTCCAAAACATATAAAACACCACTCCCGGAAGAATCCACATCAAAAGGAAGTTAAGAATCGGAGAATTCTCCTCCGGCACAATTTGGGAAAACAATATCTTTCCACCCTCATTCGGGCTTTTGGCATTCAATAACCGGCTTACCAGCTGAGGGTCGTTCGTTTCTCCAGTCTGATAAGTATGAATATCTTTATTGCTGTCAATCGCTGTGAAATAAATCTGGTTGTTTTTAATCATCACCTTCTCAACCGTACCGCTGTCAACTTTAGCAATAAAAGAACCGTAATCGGTCATTACTATTTCCTTATTGGAAAACAACGGAACAATCAAACCGTTAAAAAACAACACAATCACCAAACCAATCAGAAAACCCGTCAACGGATTCCCTTTTTTCACATTCTGCTTTTCTTGTTCTTGCTTCATTTCTCACTTGTTTTTAACTGCAAATTTCGGCAGGCTGACAAGTACCGGCGTTATCTGAAAAGCAGAAAAAATGTGCAAAGTTTCGCCAAGGTCTTTTCGTCAAGCTTTTTCTTAAATTGAAAAGGCAGTAAAATCCGCCTGATATAGGCTGCACCTCGTAAATGCAAATTAAGAACAAGTTCTTTTTGCATTTATCTCGGTTTGCACTATATTTGCAAAAAAATTTTTGACAATCTAAAGAATTATTCTAATGAAGAATAAATTTAACGTATATAGCAAGTTTAATCTATCTGATGTAAACAAAGAAGTACTCAGCAAATGGGATGCTGAGAATGTCTTCGCCGAAAGTATGAAAACACGTGAGGGCTGCCCTTCGTTCGTATTCTTCGAAGGTCCTCCATCGGCAAATGGTATGCCCGGCATTCACCACGTTATGGCACGTACCATTAAGGACATCTTCTGCCGCTATAAGACGATGAAAGGATTCCACGTTAAACGTAAAGCCGGATGGGACACTCACGGTCTGCCGGTGGAACTGGGTGTGGAAAAATCTTTAGGTATCACAAAAGAAGATATCGGCAAGAAAATTTCTGTCGACGACTATAACAAGGCCTGCCGTCGGGAGGTCATGAAATATACGAAGGAATGGGAAGACCTTACCCACAAAATGGGTTACTGGGTAGACATGACCCATCCTTATATCACCTACGACAACCGCTACATTGAATCAGTGTGGTGGCTGCTCAAACAACTTTACAACAAAAACTATCTTTACAAAGGCTACACCATCCAACCGTATTCACCGGCCGCAGGTACGGGACTTAGCTCACACGAGCTGAACCAGCCGGGCTGCTACCGCGACGTAAAGGATACGACCTGTGTGGCACAGTTCCGCATCAAAAACCCGAAACCGGAAATGGCACAGTGGGGAACTCCATGCTTCCTTGCTTGGACGACTACTCCGTGGACATTGCCTTCCAACACGGCTCTTTGCGTCGGTCCGAAAATTGAATACGTTGCCGTACAGAGCTATAACGCCTATAACGGTGAAAAGATAACCGCCGTTTTGGCAAAAGCGTTGCTCTACAACCATTTCAATAAAAAAGCGGAAGGACTGGCACTCGAAGACTACAAACCGGGCGACAAGTTGGTTCCGTTCAAGGTTGTTGGCGAATATATGGGTCCGGACTTGGTGGGCATGGAATACGAACAACTGCTCCCATGGGTAAAACCGGTAAGCGTTGACGAAAACGGCGACTGGCATGAAGCCGCCGACAAGGCCTTCCGCGTTATCCCCGGCGACTATGTAACAACGGAAGACGGTACGGGTATCGTTCATATTGCCCCGACTTTCGGTGCCGACGATGCTTTCGTAGCCCGTGCAGCCGGCATCCCCTCTTTGTTCATGATCAACAAGAAGGGTGAAACTCGTCCGATGGTTGACTTGCAAGGCAAGTTCTATCTGCTCGACGAGCTGGATGAAAAATTCGTTGCCGAATGCGTCAACGTAGAAGAATATAAAGAATACCAAGGCAAGTGGGTGAAAAACGCCTACGACCCGCAATTCACTGTCAACGGCCGTTATGACGAAAAAGCGGCTCAGGCAGCCGAATCGCTCGACATTGTGCTTTGCATGGTCATGAAACAGGCTGGCAAAGTGTTCAAAATCGAGAAACACACCCACAACTATCCTCACTGCTGGAGAACCGACAAGCCGGTGCTCTACTACCCGCTCGACAGCTGGTTTATCCGCACCACGGCTTCCCGCGAACGCCTGATGGAACTGAACGAAACCATCAATTGGAAACCGAAATCAACCGGTAGCGGACGTTTCGGGAAATGGCTCGAAAATCTTCAGGACTGGAATCTGTCGCGTAGCCGCTATTGGGGAACACCGCTCCCTATCTGGCGCAGCGAAGACGGATTGGCTGAAAAATGTATCGGCAGTGTCGAAGAACTTTACAACGAAATAGAAAAAGCTGTCGCTGCAGGCGTCATGACAAGCAATCCTCTTAAGGACAAAGGCTTTGTTCCATGCGACTACAGTGCGGAAAACTACAATAAAATTGACCTCCACCGTCCGTATGTCGACGACATTATCCTTGTTTCTGACGACGGAAAACCGATGCGCCGCGAATTGGACTTGATCGACGTTTGGTTTGATTCAGGTTCGATGCCATATGCACAAATCCACTACCCGTTTGAAAACAAGGAAGCTTTCGACAAACGCGAGGTATATCCGGCTGACTTTATCGCTGAAGGAGTAGACCAGACACGCGGCTGGTTCTTCACGCTGCATGCCATTGCCGGAATGGTGTTCGACACGATTGCCTACAAGTCAGTCATCTCCAACGGTCTTGTGCTCGACAAGAACGGCATGAAGATGAGCAAGCGTCTTGGCAACGCAGTCGATCCGTTTGAGGCCATCGAGAAATACGGCACCGACCCGTTGCGCTGGTATATGATTTCCAACTCATCGCCATGGGACAACTTGAAATTCGACCCGTCGGGCGTAGAAGAAGTGAGCCGTAAATTCTTCGGCACACTCTACAACACCTACTCGTTCTTCGCACTTTATGCAAATGTTGACGGATTCGACAATTCGGCAGCTCAAGTGCCCTACAACGGACGTCAGGAAATTGACCGTTGGATCATCTCCCTGCTCAATACGCTTATCAAGGAAGTGGATGCCGACTTGAGCGACTATGAACCGACAAAAGCCGCACGCGCTATCTCCGATTTTGTCAACGACAATCTGAGCAACTGGTACGTGCGCCTGAACCGCAAGCGCTTCTGGGCAAGCGGCAACAGCACTGACAAGTTGTCGGCATTCCAGACTCTCTACACTTGTCTGGAAACCGTAGCACGCCTGATGGCACCAATCGCTCCGTTCTACGCTGACCGTCTTTACACAGACTTGAAGGGCGCAACGACAGGCGACACGACATCTGTTCACCTTGCCTACTTCCCGACTGCTGATGAAAGCGTCATCAACAGCGAACTTGAAAAGGATATGGGCATAGCCCAAACCATTACATCCATGAGTCTGGCATTGCGTCGCAAAGCCAATCTTAAGGTTCGCCAACCGCTTACCTGCATCATGATTCCTGTAATTGACGACGAGCAAAAAGCAAGCATCGAGGCTATGGCTTCACTCATCAAGAACGAAGTGAACGTGAAAGGCATCAAGTTTGTCAGCAACGAAGAAGGCGTTCTGGTGAAGAAAGTAAAACCCGACTTCAAGAAACTCGGTCCGAAGTTCGGCAAAATCATGAAACAGCTTGCCGCACAAATCACAGCCATGTCGCAGAAAGACATCATCGAATTTGAAAAGAACGGCTGTTTCACCTTTACCGTCGATTCTACACCGGCAACTGTCGAACTGGCCGACGTGGAAATCATTTCGGAAGATATTCCGGGCTGGCTGGTGAACAATGAAGGCAGTCTGACTGTTGCATTGGATATTACAGTTACCGAAGAATTGCGACGCGAAGGTATTGCCCGCGAAATTGTGAACCGTATCCAAAACATCCGCAAGAGCAAAGACTTCGACATCACCGACAAGATTGATGTGGTAATCACTCCTAACGACGGTACAAATGAGGCTGTGAAGGACTACATGGAATATATATCCAAACAGGTTCTTGCCAACAGCTTTGCCATTGCCGACATCGACGAGGCCGACCGCATCGATCTGGAAATGGAAGAATACCCAGGCTTGTTTGCTTCAGTAAAACGAAGCAAATAAGCTTCCTAAATAAAACTGAATTATTAACCAAAGACACACGATTATGACAGAGAAAACAAGATACTCAGACGCCGAATTGCAGGAATTCAAGGAAATTATTCTTGCAAAATTGGAAAAAGCGTATAAAGATTATGAGCTTTTGAAAAACGAAGTGACAAACTCTGACGGCAACGATACAGCCGACACGTCTCCAACATTCAAAGTGCTGGAAGAAGGTGCAACGACTCTCAACAAGGAAGAATCAGGCCGACTCGCACAACGCCAGATGAAGTTCATTCAACATCTAAAAGCTGCTTTAGTGCGTATTGAGAACAAGACCTACGGCATTTGTCGTGAAACGGGCAAACTCATACCGAAAGAACGTCTTAGAGCTGTACCTCATGCCACACTCAGCATCGAAGTAAAAAACAAAGGCAATAAATAATTTTAATGCGAAAACTTAACAACGGATATTTAGCGGCAATTATAATCCTCGTGATTATAATTGCCGACCAAATATTGAAAATTTGGGTAAAGACCAGCTTTTTCCTTTACGAATCACTCGACATTACAAGCTGGTTCAAATTGAACTTTGTAGAAAATCCCGGAATGGCATTCGGAATTGAACTGGGAAGCAAAATGTTTCTTACCATTTTCCGCATCGTCGCTTCGGCTGTACTAATCTACATTATCTATAAAATTAGAAACAACAAACTCTACTCGCGGGGATTCATCATCTGCCTCGCAATGATAACGGCAGGAGCGATAGGAAACGTGATCGACTGCATGTTCTATGGTCTGATTTTCAACGAATCGACTCCCTACACCATGGCAACGCTCTTCCCGGATGGCGGCGGATACGCCTCTTTCCTCCACGGGAAAGTTGTCGACATGTTCTATTTCCCGCTCGCATCATGGTATTGGCCCGACTGGATGCCGTTCTGCGGGGGCGAATACTTCGTATTCTTTCAGCCCGTGTTCAACCTTGCCGATGCGTCCATCTCCGTTGGCATGATCGTATTGATTCTGTTCTATTCCAAATATTTGTCCATTCACGAAAACAATACAGAGAAGTCGGAGGTATCAAAATAGATGAAAAGACTGTGGCTTTTTGCACTCTTGCTTGCCTGCCTGTCGGCCTGCAACAGCGTTCCCGAAGGTGTGATTGACACCGACAAGATGGCGGAACTGATGGCCGATATCCACGAGGCAAACGCAGTGGTCGAACTCAATCCCAACACCTACACCAGCGATTCCATAAAAATGTCGCTGAAGCAGGCTGTGCTTGCACGCCACGGGGTTACGGAGGCACAGTTCGACACGTCACTGATGTGGTACGGCCACAACCTCGATATCTATAAGGACGTATACGACAATGTAATAAAAATACTGGAAAAAAGAGAACAGGACGTCATTGCCGAAGCTCAGCTTGCCGGTGAAAAGATGACGATTACTGGCGACAGTATCGACATCTGGACACTGAGCCGCCGAGACATCCTCAACAGCGAACAGCTCGGAAAATATGCCCAATTGAAGTTCTCGACACGTGCCGATGAAAGTGCCCGCAAAGGCGACCGCTACGAATGGCACCTGTATCTATACAACGGAAAAATGTCGGCCGATGCCCTGCTCGGGGTTGACTATAACGACGGTTCTTCGGAATACCAGATTTCAAGCCTAAGAATGGACGAACATTCCACCGTTACGCTACAAGCCGACTCCAACAAAGTCGTTTCAAGAGTCTACGGCTACCTGCTCTATGAATTTGAGAATGAAAGCGCCGTGTTTGTCGACAGTCTGATGCTCTACCGTTCCCGCCTGAACTCAAGCATCTATAACCGCCACAACCGACAGTTGAAAATAGGAACCAAGTAAACCGCCCCATGCGCATTCTCGCCCACTACACCGTATACAACAACGACATCTTCAACCTGCACGTTTTTGACATTGAAGGACAACACATCACGCACTTTCCGGTGGAAGTGGAAACGGCGCACACCCTGTTTCTCCAAGGCATTCTGATAGTGGCCGGCAGCCAAATCAACGAGCAAGATATCGACAATCTGCATCGGCTGATAGAAGAAAACCGCAAACAGCCGCTAAGCGAACTCGCCAAAACCTTGAATTCCTACCTGTCGGGCCATTCCCTCCATTATTGCCCCGGCACCCTTCCAAAACTGCTTAAAGTTACTTTTCCCTATCAGAGAATAGCAATTTTAAAATAATTCACTTGATTTATTAATAAATTGCAACAAAAACCTCCGTTTCGTTTAATTTTGCAATAATAATTACTAACTTTGCGGGTAATACAAAATTAAACTGTCAGAAAAGGCGGTTTTCATTTTCAAAAAATACAGGCGAAAAAGTGGAAAAGAAAAAACATAACACGGCAATACTTCGTATGCACTGTCCGGATCAGGCGGGCATTATTGCTGAAATCACAAATTTCATCAACACCAACGGCGGAAACATTGTCTATCTCGACCAGTATGTCGACCGCATGAACAGCATTTTCTATATGCGCGTTGAATGGGAACTTGACCATTTCATCATTCCCAAAGAAAAGCTGAAAGACTATTTCTACACGCTTTTTGCCCAACGGTTCGACATGTGGTTTCACATCAGTTTTCCGGAACATATACAGCGCATGGCCATTTTCGTTTCGAAAATGTCACACTGCCTCTATGACCTGTTGGCACGCTACACTGCCGGCGAATGGGACGTGGAAATTCCTCTGATTGTGAGCAACCATCCCGACCTCGCCAACATCGGCGAACAATTCGGCATCCCGTTTGAAATCATTCCCATCACCAAAGAAAACAAGGCCGAGCAGGAACAGAAGGAATTCGAACTGCTGGAAAAATACAATATCGACTTCATTGTTCTGGCTCGCTACATGCAGGTACTGTCGGAAGAATTCATCAACCGGTATCCGAACCGCATCATCAACATCCACCATTCTTTCCTTCCGGCTTTTGTCGGGGCAAAACCCTATCATGCCGCCTACGAGAGAGGTGTCAAACTTATTGGAGCGACAAGCCATTATGTGACTACGGAATTGGATGCCGGACCGATTATCGAGCAGGACATCGTGAGAATTTCGCACAAGAATACAGTCGACGACCTTATCCACAAAGGCCGCGATTTGGAGAAAATCGTACTCTCGCGTGCCGTCGAAAAGCATATCCAGCGGAAAATAATGACATACAAGAACAAAACAATCATCTTCAACTAACGGGACTGACATGAACGTTGCAATCATCAAATACAATGCAGGCAACATCTTCTCGGTCGACTGCGCACTAAGGCGTATCGGCATTACGGCAGAAATAACCGACGATCCCGAAAAAATACGCCGCGCCGACAAAGTGATATTTCCCGGTGTAGGCGAAGCCTCATCGGCAATGGCCTATCTGCGTGAACATCGGCTCGACGAAGTAATCCGAAGCTTGACGCAGCCTTTGCTGGGAATCTGCATCGGACTCCAGCTGCTTTGCGCCCACTCGGAAGAAGGCGACACTGACTGCATCGGCATTTTCGACGCACCCGTCAAACGCTTCCAACCGTCGGCCGACGGACTGAAAATTCCGCACATGGGCTGGAACCGCATACAGGTAACAGCAGAAAATCCGTTGCTGACAGATGCATTGGACAATAATTTTGTTTACTATGTTCACAGTTTTTATGTACCTTTGAACTGTTGGACAATTGCCAAGACTGAATACATAGGCGAATTCAGTGCGGCCATGCGAAAAGACAACTTTTTCGCCACACAGTTCCACCCGGAAAAAAGTGGAGACACAGGCGAACAAATTTTAAAGAATTTCATTGAGCTATGATTGAGATAATCCCTGCTATCGACATAATCGACGGTAAATGCGTACGACTGACACAAGGCGACTACGACAGCCAAAAGGTCTACAACGAAGACCCGCTGGAAGTGGCCCGCATGTTCTGCGATGCCGGGTGCCGCCGTTTGCATCTGGTCGACCTTGACGGGGCAAAATCCTCTCACATAGTGAACTACCGCACATTGGAGCGGATTGCCTCGCACACCGAACTCACAATAGACTTCGGCGGCGGACTGAAAAGCGACGAGGACCTTCACATAGCCTTTGAGTCGGGTGCCGCCATGATAACCGGAGGAAGCATTGCCGTCAAGAACCCGCAGCTCTTCCGCCACTGGTTGGAAGTGTACGGCAACGAGCGGATTATCCTCGGTGCAGACGCAAAAGACGGAAAAATAGCCACAACGGGATGGACAGAAGACAGTGCACTCGACCTCCTGCCCTATGTCAAGGAATACATGCAGGCAGGTGTCAAGAAGGTAATCACTACCGACATCTCGAAAGACGGCATGCTGGCAGGACCAGCAACGGAACTCTACCGAAAAATGCTCGACAAACTGGACGGCATTTATCTGATAGCCAGCGGCGGCATCAGCTGTCTGACTGACATCGAAACCCTCTGGAAGGCCAATGTACCGGCTGTCATTGTCGGAAAAGCCATTTATGAGAACAGAATTGCATTAAAGGATATAGAACGAATTAACATTGGAAAGATATGCTGGCAAAACGAATAATTCCCTGTCTTGACGTCAAGGACGGACGAACCGTTAAAGGCGTAAACTTTCTGAATCTGAAAGATGCCGGCGACCCCGTGGAGCTGGGAAAACGATATAGCGATGAAGGAGCCGACGAACTGGTGTTTCTCGACATTACCGCCTCCCACGAACGTCGGAAAACTTTGGCGGACATGGTCAGACGCGTGGCCAGGAACATCAGCATACCGTTCACCGTTGGCGGCGGAATCGGGAGCATTGAAGATGTGGAAAATCTCTTGAATGCCGGAGCCGACAAAATTTCCATCAATTCCAGTGCCCTCTACCATCCGCAACTGATTGAAGACATCGCCAAGCGGTTTGGTAGCCAAGTATGCGTAGTGGCCATCGACGCAAGAAACGAAGGCGGAACATGGCAATGCTACGTCAAAGGCGGGCGCGAACGATTCGACAAGCAGCTGATGCCCTGGGCACATGAAGTGCAGGAACGCGGAGCCGGTGAAATACTCTTCACGAGCATGGACCACGACGGAGTGAAACACGGATTTGCCTGCGAAGCACTGGCAGAACTGGCCGGACAGTCGTCCATTCCGATTATCGCCTCCGGAGGCTGCGGAACAATGCAGCATTTTGCCGACGCGTTCACCATCGGGAAAGCCGATGCAGCGCTTGCCGCCAGCGTGTTCCACTTCAACGAAATAAACATTAGAAAACTGAAACAATATTTACAACAACAAAACATAACTGTAAGATTATGACTCTCGATTTTGAAAAAATGGGCGGACTGGTTCCTGCCATCATACAGGATGCCCGCACGAAAAACGTATTGATGCTCGGTTTCATGAACAAGGAAGCGTTCGAGAAAACCGAATCGACGGGTCTTGTCACATTCTACAGCCGCACGAAAAAACGTCTTTGGACAAAAGGCGAAGAAAGCGGCAACATACTGAAAGTAGTATCCATTGCCGACGACTGCGACCACGACACCCTGCTCATCCAGGCCATACCGGCCGGTCCTGTCTGCCATACGGGCAATGCCACCTGCTTTAGCGAAACCAACAAATTCGGCATCGAATTTCTCGCCTACCTGCAGGAATTCATCAACCGCCGCCATCAGGAAATGCCGGAAGGTTCCTACACCACTTCACTTTTCAAAAAGGGGGTCAACCGCATGGCGCAAAAAGTGGGAGAAGAAGCCGTTGAAACGGTCATTGAAGCCACCAACGGTACAGACGACCGACTTATCTACGAAGCGTCGGACCTCATCTACCACCTCATCGTGCTGCTTACATCTAAGGGATTAACCATCAACGATCTTGCCGTAGAACTGGAAAAACGGCATAAAGAATAACTGCAAAAAGGATATGGCAAAACTCATTGACTATAAGAACGTAGACATCTACCGCAAAGAGCTGTTGGTGCTCAAGAACGTAAACTTCTCGCTCGAAGAAGGCGAATTCACCTATCTCATTGGACGTGTGGGAAGCGGAAAGAGCAGTCTGATGAAAACCATGTATGCAGAAATTCCAATCGACAACGGCGAGGCTACGATTTTCGACTACGACCTGAATAAAATAAAGCGCAAAGACGTGCCAATGCTGCGCCGTCAAATCGGTATCGTCTTTCAGGATTTCCAGCTGTTGTCGGACCGTTCGGTCTACGACAACCTTCTGTTCGTGCTCAAGGCTACCGGCTGGAAGAGCAAGGCGGAAATTGACGAACGCATCAATGAAGTGCTGAAAGAAGTAGGCATGAGCAACAAGTCCTACAAAATGCCCCACGAGCTGTCGGGCGGCGAACAGCAGCGTATTGCCATCGCACGTGCCCTGCTCAACAAGCCGAAACTGATTCTGGCCGACGAACCTACCGGAAACCTCGACAACAACACCGGCCACCAAATCATGACGTTGCTCCACAAAATCAGTTCAGAAGGGACTGCCGTCATCATGGCCACCCACAACCTGCAACTGACAAAGGAATTCCCGGCACGCATCATGCAATGCGAAGACAAAAAAGTGGTGGAAATATAATTTAAAATTTGTAATTTTGCATCGATTTTTCACAAATAGATATTGAATAGAACAAAATGAAAGTGCTGAAATTTGGCGGAACATCGGTTGGTTCCGCAGATAGAATTAAACACGTTGCTGATTTAGTAACAAAACGCGGTAAAAACATCATCGTTCTGTCGGCAATGGCGGGTACCACCAACACACTCGTTGAGATTTCCGACTATTTGTACAAAAAGAACATCGATGGTGCAAAGGAAACCATCAACATGTTGGAGAAAAAGTACTTTCAGACCATCGACCAACTGTATAGCGACGAAAACTACAAAAAGGAAGCCTTGACACAAATTCAGGCCTGCTTCAACTATATCCGTACGTTCACAAAGGACATCTTCACTATGTTCGAGGAAAAGGAAATCCTCGCCCAAGGCGAAATCATGTCCACCGTGATGATGAACCTCTACATGCACCAGAACGGTGTCAAGTCGGAACTGCTGCCGGCGCTCGACTACATGCGCACCGACAAAAACGGCGAGCCTGACTATCATTTCATCAAACAGCACCTGAATGACCAGCTTGACAAATTCCAGGATGCAGAGCTATACATCACACAAGGCTACATCTGCCGTAACGCTTACGGAGAAATCGACAACCTGCAACGCGGAGGAAGCGACTATTCCGCTTCGCTTGTGGGAGCGGCCATCAATGCGGAAGAAATTGAGATATGGACCGACATCGACGGCATGCACAACAACGACCCCCGCTTTGTGGAAAACACGAAACCCGTGGAAAAGCTGAATTTCGAAGAAGCGGCAGAGTTGGCTTACTTTGGAGCAAAAATCCTTCACCCGACTTGCATCCAACCGGCCAAACTGAACAACATACCGGTCAGACTTCTCAACACCCTCGACCCGGAAGCCAAAGGAACACTTATCGGCAACACATCAGTGCCCTGCACCATCAAAGCCGTTGCCGCCAAGGACAACATCACGGCCATTAAAATCAAATCAGGCAGAATGCTGCTTGCTTACGGATTCATGCGCAAGGTGTTTGAAATCTTCGAATCGCACAAAACTCCTATTGACATGGTCGTAACCTCGGAAGTAGGCGTTTCCGTGACTATTGACAGCGAAAAGAACCTTGACAGCATTCTGGACGATCTGCGCAAATTTGGCACTGTCAGTGTTGACCACGACATGGTTATCATTTGCGTTGTCGGTGATCTCGAATGGAAAAACCAAGGCTTTGAGGCTAAAGCCCTTGACGCTTTGAAAGACATCCCGGTACGCATGATTTCCTACGGCGGAAGCAATTATAACATATCATTTCTCATCAGCAAGGACGACAAAGTGAAAGCCTTGAACCTGCTGAGCCAAAAATTGTTCAACTAACAAGACGAGCATATATGACAAATTTTCCTGTCGAACTTTTTAAGGATATTGAAACACCGTTCTACTACTACGACACAGCTTTGCTGAGACGTACACTGGAAACGGTGAAAAAATCAGCCGACTCTTACGGCTACCACATTCATTATGCCATTAAGGCAAATACAAATCCCGGCATTTTAGCCGAAGTGACCAAATATGGTTTCGGCGTTGACTGCGTAAGCGGTGGTGAAATCAGAATGGCCCTTCAGGCCGGTTTTGCCGGCAATACCATCATGTATGCCGGTGTCGGGAAAACAGACAAAGAAATAGAATTCGCATTGGACTCCAATATCCGCTGCTTCAATGTAGAATCCCTGCCTGAACTGGAAAACATCAATGCCATTGCCGCACGCAAAAACTGCATTGCACACATTGCTATGCGCATAAACCCCAATATTGATGCACACACGCACCAATACATCACAACCGGACTGAAAGAGAACAAGTTCGGAATCAGCATGGACGACCTCGACAATTTTGTGGAAAAGGCTTTGGAGATGAAAAATATCGACCTTTGCGGCGTGCATTTCCACATCGGGTCGCAGATTCTCTACAACGAACCCTTTGTCGAACTGTGCAAACGCATCAAAGAACTGCTGGAACGTATCGAGAAACTGGGTGCCGACATCACCATCGTGGATGTTGGCGGCGGATTGGGCATCAACTACGACGATCCTGACAGCGAACCGATTCCTGATTTCGACAACTATTTCAAGACATTTCACGACAATCTGGAACTGAAACCCAACCAGGAACTGCATTTCGAACCGGGCCGTTCCATTGTCGGACAATGCGGCTCACTCATTACCCGTGTGCTATACGTCAAAGAAGGAAGAGAAAAGAAATTTGTCATCGTCGATGCCGGAATGACCGACCTGATACGCCCTGCCCTTTACCAGGCACACCACAAGATAGAGAACCTGACCTCACAGTCGCCCGTCGACGACGTTTATGATGTTGTAGGCCCTATCTGCGAATCATCCGACAAATTCGGTTCGGACGAGCGCCTTCCGCTCACCTCACGTGGCGACCTCATCGCCCTGCGTTCAGCCGGAGCCTACGGTGAAGTGATGGCATCCACCTATAATGGAAGAAGTCTGCCCAAAAGCTACTTTTCCGATCAGCTGATGAAATAAAAAATTTCCGGCATATCCGCTCAACAGCAGGACATACCGGAAAATTTCATCCTCCTTTTTAGTTTTTCTAAGAATTGGCAACGGCATTGATTGCCGACTCCAACGTCGGAACCGACTGCACGCCAACTTGACGCCAGACGGGTTGCCCGTTCTTGAAAATCATCAGTGTCGGCACATTGCGTATCTGATATTCAGCGGCTATTCGCATGTTCTGCTCGACATTTATTTTCAGAATTCTTGCCTTATCGCCTACCTTCGACTTCAATTCTTCCAGAATTGGATGCATTTGCTGGCAAGGTCCGCACCAGGTGGTATAGAAATCTACCAAAGTCGGAACATTGGAAGCTATGGCTTCTTTAAAATTTTCTGACATAACTTATAACAATTAAGTGTTCTATTCTTTTTTATGAATATAACGGCACAAAGCTTCGGAATGTTCAACGACATTGTAGCCGACCTTAAAAAAACTGAACACTGTAACCATTGAATAAATCAATTGGACTATGGCACGTCATATGAATCTAACAGGAATGGGAGTTGCCCTGATTACTCCTTTCAAGCAGGACAAATCCGTCGATTATCCTGCTTTGGCCCGATTATTGGAATACATCATACAGAACAAGGCCGACTATATCGTAGTGCTCGGTACAACCGCTGAAACCGCAACGCTGACAGAGGAAGAAAAAAAGTCAGTGAAGGAATTTGTTGTCGAACGCGTCAACCGCAGAGTTCCACTTGTTCTTGGCGTTGGCGGCAACAACACGAAAGCCCTGACCGATTACCTGAAAGAAAACGACCTGTCGGCATTCAACGCCATTCTGTCGGTTGTACCCTACTACAACAAACCGTCGCAGGAGGGAATCTACCAGCACTATAAAGCCATTGCCGAGGCATCACCGATACCGGTAATTCTCTACAACGTACCGGGACGAACCGGCGTGAACATGACAGCAGAAACAACGCTGCGCCTGGCACGCGATTTCGAAAACATCATCGGTGTCAAAGAAGCGTCGGGCAACATCACCCAGATGGACGACATCATTAAAAACAAGCCGGCCGACTTCATGGTCATTTCGGGAGACGACGGCATCACATTCCCGCTTATCACCCTGGGGGCAGTAGGTGTCATTTCCGTTATTGGAAATGCTTTCCCAAAAGAATTCAGCCGAATGGTGCGCCTCGCCCTTCACGGCCAATACGACCAGGCGCTGCAAATCCACCACAAGTTCACGGAATTATTCAGCCTGCTCTTCGTTGACGGCAATCCGGCCGGCGTAAAATGCCTGCTCAATGCCAAAGGAATGATAGAAAACGAACTGCGCCTGCCGCTCGTTCCTACCCGTATTACGACATACGAGAAAATCCGAAAAGTACTCAACGAACTATAGTTTTCCCTCCGAAAAGTTGCATAATCTAAAAATTTCTATTACCTTTGCCTCACTTTTTGGAGGAAAATGTTAAAAACGGGGTCCAGTAGCTCAGCTGGATAGAGCAACAGCCTTCTAAGCTGTGGGTCGTGGGTTCGAATCCCGCCTGGATCACCAATTAAGGAGGAAGGGTCAAAAGCCTGATAATTAGATTTATTCTAATTGTCAGGCTTCCTTTTTTATACTCACCTCCGAAGCCATATCAAGCATACAAATATCAAAAATAAATCCGATTCCCCCACGAGAGAACCGGATATTATAGGCATACAGCTTTATTGGTATATACGGAAAGCTATTCCTGCTTTGCCTTCTCGGCTTCAACATCAGCACGGCTCTTGCTTTTCGTCACAAGATAGACACCGAAGAAAATCAGCACTACGGAAAGTGTCTTTTGCCAAGTAAAGGTATCCAACCCCCAAAGAACGGCAAAAATTGTCGCTACAATCGGCTGAACATAGTTGTACATACCGGCAACCGTCGGACGCAACCGGCGCAGTCCGACCAGCATCAGCAGATAGCTGAAAAATGTACCGCCGACAATGATAAAGGCACAGCCTGCAATATCGCGCCACGGCAGTTCTGCCCAGCGAGTTTCAATAAGGCTGTCGTAAGTAAACGGAAGCAACACAATAGATGCAAAGGTAAACATCCATTTCATCAAGGTCACGACACTGTAGCGAGCAATAAAATTCTTGAAAAGCACCATATACAGAGCATAACTGCACTGAGCCAACAGAACGAGCAAATCACCGCGAATGTCACCGGCATCTCCGCCTGTACCCGAACCGGCCATCACAAGCAACAGCGCACCCGCAGCTCCGACAACGATACCACCCACCTTCAGTCCCGTAATAGGCTCTTTCAAATAGATGGCTGAAAAAATCATCGTAATAAGCGGCATACTGGTCGTAATAATTGAAGCGTTGACCGGAGAAGTCATCTCGACTCCCAAAATAAAACTACCCTGATTGAAAACGATGGCCAGCATCGAGGCCGCGAACATTTTCAGCAAATCGCGCAACGGCACCCGTTCATAAGGAAAGAAAAAAGAAGCCAACCAAAATAATATCATTGCACCAAATGAACGCAAATCGGTCATGACAAAAGAAGTAACAATTCCTCCCAGCATGACCATCTTTGCAATGGGCGACATCAGTCCCCACATAGAATTGGCTCCCGCCAGAGCCAAATGACCTTTTGCTTTTTCCATAATTATATTGTTTATATATGTATTGTCGTCCTTTAAAAGAAGAGGGACAATCACTTGGATTGTCCCTCGTTATTTTGTTTTGAAGAGTTCTTTGTTATTTCTCGCGAAATATTATTTTTTAAGACGATTACCGTAACGGCTCATGAACTTATCTACACGTCCGGCTGTGTCAACCAATTTCTGCTTACCTGTGAAGAACGGGTGAGATGAGCTGGTGATTTCAAGTTTTACGAGCGGGTAGGTTACACCGTCGAGTTCGATTGTTTCTTTAGCTGCGACAGTTGAACGAGTGATGAAAGTTTCACCATTCGACATATCTTTGAAAACAACCTCGCGATAGTTTGAAGGATGAATGTCTTTTTTCATTGCTATATCTTTTATGTTTACAAATTTCTTTATCACGTTGGTAGCGTGACATTCGTAATGGCGTGCAAATTTACTCATAATTTTTAATATACAAAACCATTCGACATTATTTTTATCATCAAATTGGAATTTAGGATAAAAAGCAACCCTCAGCGTATCACTACGTTGAGGGTTTGTCTAAAAATCGACTCTATTTCATCGAGTCATAGTAACCAAGAATATATTTATATAAGCCCATTTCTTAGAATTGGAACATCAAACGAGCTTGAACCGTATTGAAGTTCTTGTCGTAAGAATATTTGTCACGGTCAAGTTTGTTGTATGTGTAGCTAACCAGCAATTGAGCGAACTTGTTGAAAGAATAGTTCACACCGATTGTTGCCGAGTGCATGTTACCGCCGCCGATGCTCAATGAAGTGGCAGGATAGTCAGCCAACACACCGTTAGGATAGTATTGGTCACGACCCTGAACATAGCGTTCACCGGCAACGATATCGTTCAAGCCAACGTAGCTGTAACGTGCAACCACTTCAAGCGACTTGCCGTCGAAACCTTTCAAAAGACCTTCAGCATTGCTGTATTTGTAAGGATTACCGAAAATCTTATAGCCGGCTTCTACATAACCGCCATGGAAATTGTTTGTGCCAAGAGGATTACCCTTCTGCCAAGATTCAAGAGTACCCCAAGAGTCGATAGAACCAAGGTTGGCTTCAAACAAAGTCTGGTCGTCGCGTTTTTTAGTCACTTTCTTATACATGTATTCACCACGGATAAAGAAGTTGTCGTTCTTGTAAAGAAGTTCGGCACCCAAATCGTAAACATTCTTAGCCCACGGCATGGAAGCTGTCACGAAATGTTTCGTCGGGTCAACATAAGTTTCCAAAGAAGTTCCGATAGTATAGTCAGTCTTCAGCGTATTGTTGTAGACTTCACCTGTGCAGATGTTGGCATAACGGAAGTTGACACCTACATGGAACGTGTTTTTAGCATCGTTCACCGGACGCCACAACCAACGGCCACCGAAAGTCACACCCTGGAAACCGGCAAGCTGGTCGTTATACATGTTTTCTGCAAACACACCCTGATTAGCCAGGAAATGATTGTTGTAGAAAATGTAGCTCAAACCCAGTTCACGACCCGGGGACATTGCATTGGCAGGAGCCGCACGCGAAATGAAGTGCAGGCTACCTCGGCTCGTGTTGTTGGCCATAGTTGCCGGGTTGTTGTAATAACCGGCCTTGAATGCATGCGTACCCTTGTCCTTCTCCATTGAATACTGCAGGAACAAGTTCTTCTGTGCGAATTTTCCTTTTGAGAAGTCAAAGTCGGCATAGAAATACCAGTTCTTGTATGTCATAGATGTACGGATACGTGCATCGGTCAAAGCAGCGCCCGATTTCACCGGAGTAAAGTCAGAATGATAGTAAGCCACATCGGCCATCATACGCGCTCCTACTGTAAACTTAACCTGTTCGTTTTCAATTTTCACAACCGGATCAGTATCAAAATCCTGAGCAACCATTCCAGAGAAAGACAAAGCTGCCAATACCGGTACTAAAATATATTTTTTCATATTACAATTATCGTTTTTTGAGTATTAATAAAAATTTCAGTAAATAGATTAATAGCCAAGTCTTTCGAGAGTTTCCACGGCATCAGGCACAGTTTGAGGAGCCTGCGGGTCACGCAAACCATGTTCGATGAAATATTTCAATGTCATTTCTGAACGGTTGGTAAACGCACCGTCGCCATAAACGCTTGTTGAGAGCGGTTTGCCCCAAATGTCAAACTTCAACAAGTCATCGAATTCTGTAGCATTACCCCAATTGTATTCACCGAAATATTTACCCATTTGAGCGTACGAGTCAAAAGAATACGGGTGATTGAGCATTCCGGATTTTCTGATCAGGTAAGCCTGCCAAGGAGCATTCATTTCCGGATAATTGTTAGGAGCACCGGCAATACACGGACCAATGATGTGAGCCTTATGCTCAATTCCAAGATTGATAAACGATGCGTAACCTGAAGGATCGTCATATTTCAAGTCAGTTGCAGCTGTACCTTCCCAGAACAAGAAGCACATAGGAATTTTGCCTTGGAAGTATTCAGCCGTACGACGAAGACTTTCGAGGGAGAACGTCTGGAGGACAACCTTACCGTTAGAATTACCTACGTTTACTTTACCGTCCTTATAAGAAGGCACACCGTCGCAAGGTTTCGTAATAATGTTCCAGCCAAGACGGTCGAGTTCATCATAAACTCGTTTTTCAAAGTCTGACGGGTTCAGCCAAGATTCCTTGAATTCAATGTAAACACCCGGGCGGTTACCAGTATCCTGAGGGTCATCGACGTATTCAAACGTATAAGTCAGACAGTCGCGAGCATTGTTCGGGTCCCAAGTACCTTCAACTTTCCAAACACGTTCGCCGTTAGCGTCGCGCTTCAACATCTTACCTTCAGCATAACGAATCTGGTCTTCGAGTGTAGAGATATACTGCTTTTGTTCGCTGAAAGCAGGACGGGCCTGTTCAAGGCTTGATTCGTTGAACCATGTACCGGCATCCAATGCCAACAGCTCTTCATACATATAGGACATGGAATAGTAAGGACGGAAAGAAGCCTTGTCTTTTTTCACGAGTTCTTCTGCCTGTGCCTCAGTCATGCCATGACGCATATAAAAGTCCTTACGGCCTTCCGGTACCAATTCACCATACACGTTTTCAATATTTGTTGTACGTTTCAGATTATCGTCGTGATTGGCAAGGATCACGCCGTCTTTTGTACACTGCAAGTCAGACTCAAGATAGTCAGCACCCATTTCACGGGCCCAACGCCAAGCTGACTCTGTTTCTTCCGGTGTCCAAAATGTGGAACCACGGTGAGCCATAACCGCATATCTGGGTACATAATCACGTACCTTAGCCATTTCCGGTGAAAGAGTTTTCACTTCAATACGCTTAACATCAATGTTATAGCTCGTAAAATCTTGATTTTCGCACGATGACAGTGCAACCACGGCAACACAACATGTGATGCCTAATCCAAATAGATTCTTTAGCATGGATTAAAATTTTAAGATGATTATTAATTAATTTTTGAATAGATTATTTTAAACCAAAAGTAATATACATTATTCTTTTCCATCAGGTGGATGCACAAAAATAGCATTCCACCTGATTAGTTGTCAAAACGACCGGTTATTTTTTATTTTCCACCAAATATTGTTCTTCCTTATATGTGAAGCCAACAAAGAATATTGACAGAATACAAGCAGCCAAAAGCAGAATAAATGTCCAGTCCCAACCTGCATGTTCAGCAACATAGCCGATAACAATGTTAGCCAAGATAGCAGTTCCGAAGAAGTAGCCGAAGAAACCGGTCAAACCTGCAGATGTTCCTGCCGCATTTTTCGGAGCAAGGTCAAGAGCCTGCACGCCAATCAACATTACCGGACCATAGATGAAGAAACCGATTGCAATCAGCGACAAGGTCACGATCAGATAATTGTCGGAGAACTGCCAGTAAGTGAAGATGAACACTGCCACAATTGCCATGAAAATGATGGTTGTGATGGCACGGCGTCCCTTAAACAGTTTGTCACTCACCCAACCGCAGAACAATGTTCCCGGTATTGCGGCAAATTCGTAAGCGAAATAAGCCCAGCCGGCTTCCTTGATATCGTAACCCTGTGCTTCCTTCAGGAAAGTAGGAGCCCAGTCAAGACATCCGTAACGAACCATGTAAACAAAAGCGTTGGCAATAGCGATGAACCAAAGCATCTTGTTGTTCAAAACATACTTGAAGAAAATTTCTTTTGTCGACAAAACTTCTTCCTGCTTTGCACTATAGTTCTTCGGATAGTCATTGCGATACTTTTCAATTGACGGCAAACCGCAAGATTGTGGCGTATCACGAATCAAGACGAAGGCAAACAGAGCCACCAACATAGCCACTACCGACGGGAACACATACGTACCAATCAAGAAATAGTGGGTGCTGTCAGCACCGTAGAACCATGAACCGAACCAGATGGCACCATAAACAGCCATCGGACCGACCAATGCACCACCTACGTTGTGGGCACAGTTCCAGATAGCCATCTTGGTTCCGCGTTCCTTCACCGAGAACCAGTGAGTCATCACACGTCCGCACGGAGGCCAACCCATACCGTTAAACCAACCTACAAGGAAGTTGAGCACTGCCATCAAGAAGATAGCCCATCCCTTGTTTTCGGGACCGAATGCCACAACCGGCACAATCATGAACATCATCGAGATAGATGCCAGCAACAAACCTAAAGGAAGAAAAACCCGGGCATTACTGCGGTCAGAAACACTACCCATCAAGAACTTCGACAGCGCATAGGCAATCGCGTTCATTGATAAAACAATACTTAACTCACCCTTTTCATAGCCGAACTGAGCAAGCTCAGGAATGGCCATTGAAAAGTTCTTACGCACGATATAATAACCGGCGTAGCCAATAAAGATTCCTAAAAATACCTGCCAACGCAAACGTTTGTAAGTTGCGTCTACTTGACTCGCCGGAAGTTCCGGCTTATGCGCAGGAGGGGCCAAAAAATTCCACATGATACTAAATTTTAATGTAATAATTTTTTATTAGTTATTATTTATTTAATTTCATAGTTGCCTCGTAATCAATAGCTTCAGCCAATACACTAATTGGATGTTTCACTTTATATGAAGTAGACATTTCAATCTGCCATTTGCATGTTTCACAGTCTGTAGCCACAAAATCAGCTCCTGAATTCTCAATTTGACGGAACAAAGACGCTCCGATACCCTGCGACGTTGCATAATTTTCCTTCTTGAAGCCATAAGTACCGGCTATACCGCAGCACTGCGAATCAAGCACACGCACATCAACATTCGGGATACTTCTCATCAAGTCGATCGAATAATAGGCCCAACCCAGTTTTTCCATATGGCAAGGCGTATGGTAAGCAAACTTAGCCCGATAATCATTACGGAACTTCAATTTTGCCTCACCTTTTTCAATCAGGCGATAGATAAAACGGGTAGCCAGTTCGATAGAATCACGCACGTCATCGTTGTCCACCTCAAGCAAATGCGGATATTCGTCACGGATGGTAAACGTACAGGTTGACGAAGCGGCTATCACCGGACGCTTGTCTTCATTGACAGACTTACGGATGGAAGAGACGTTCAGTTTTGCCTGACTCTTTGCCTGGTTGATAAGACCGTTGGAAATCAGGGCAACGCCACAACATTTTTCCTTTTCGAGAAGATGCACGCCATAGCCCAAAGCATTCATCACCTTCACCAGATCCTTACCCAGCTGAGGATAGTTGTAGTTAATATAACAGCCATGGAAAAAGCTTACGTGCTTTTTGAAGAGGTCCTGTTGCTTTTCCGCATTCTTTCTGAACCAAGTTTCAAACTTCTGGCCTGAATATTTCGGGAATGTACGGTGATGGTCTATTTTCAGCACACCGTCCATAATAAGTTTCACCGGTTTGAAAGCTACAGTGGCATTGACAATCGGAGCAAATGCCGACGACATTGTTCCAACGATGTCCGTATTTGCCAGAATCATGTCGCGCAATTTCGGTTTGCTCTTGCTGTATTTGATTCGTGCCAGTTGGATGATATCACCGATCTTCACATTCGACGGACATGCCACCTCACACCGTTTGCAGTTGAGACAGTATTTAAGAGCTTCATCAAAAAACTCCCCTCTTTTCAAACGCAGACGCTCACCGTCGGGGCCGGCCTGTTTTGGTCCGGGATAATTGGGATTGACAGGAACAACAGGGCAATATACCGTGCAGACGGTACACTTTATACACTGTTCAAAGTTATTGTCGCTGATATTATATTGTTGCATATTCATTGCTCTACTTATTTTTTCAAATTATCGGCAACATACAAGGCCGTCAGCATAGAAACGCCGGCACCGCAACCTTCCTGAAGAGCATCGAAACCACTCAGCACAGAACCGATTGCATATACATTGTCAACAACTTTTCCGTTAACCTTGATTCTAAACTTATCGTCGGTCGTAACCCCAAATGTTCTGTATTTCTGAGGCTCAAACACCGATACGCTATACCAGGAATTGCGGTTGGCATCAAAATCCACATCCGCACCGAACACCGGCTCATAAACTCCGTCCATACGGGCCTTCAGACCGTTGCTGAAGAAACTGCCGGAAGCCAGCACAAAATTGTCGGCTTTTAGCGCAATGTCACCATGGTTGACCGTGTAGACTTTCGCTACGCGATTGCCGTCGGTCTCCGCTTTCACCACACTGTCGCCCAACATGTACACACCGCCAGCCTGTTCGAACACGTGGCGCAACTGCTGCTGGGTACGGATTCCAGGAACTGACGGCGGCATTGTCGGCACAATACATACCGTAGCATTCAGCCCATCCTTTAAAACCTTCACAGGCTTCAGGGAAGACAAACCGAACACAGCCGGCAATGCCACCACATCAAATCCATTAGAGTCACCTTTAAGTGTTGATAATAAAGCATTTAACGTGTTTTCATTTTCTATTACGCGAGCAATATTCGCTGAACGCATTTCTGTAGGACTTTGGCGCAGACGCTCAAACTCGGGCAACGAGACGGAAACAATCTTACATTCTGCCCCATTTGCTTCAAAAGCGTCGGCCACGAACTTGGTGTTGAAATCGAGAAATCCTGCGATGTTCACCAATAATATTTTTTTACCCAACACATCGTTGGCATTTTTCAACGTCGAAAAGTCGGCAAGTGTCAGCCATGTTGGCATTGTCGTACCCATTGGAGTGATGCGGTAGACATTGCGGTTTGATTCCCCGCTCACTTCCACGCCCGAAGCCAAAAGCAGTTGCTTGGCTTCCTTCGCATAGTCGGCAAACTTAGCCCCTATCTTGGCGTAAGGATGAGACTTGTCGAGCGATGCGACAGCTTCTTCCGGATTGGAAACGGCTGTCCCGTCGGGAAGTTCGTTGAGCAAATCAAACGAACCTGAAGAGAAATGCAATGCACTCTGTCCGGCTGAGACGATGGCACATTTAAAACCCTTTTTCTGCAGGCGAATACCACAGACCAAACCTGCCAATCCGCCACCGATGATTACTGTATCGAATTTCATTTTCCTTCAGTTTTATTCATTCCACAAACTCCGCGGTATACCCATTGAGTATATTCGCTTTCTCTTAATGCTTCGCCCCAAGCCACCGGATACATACCTTTCCAGCGCTCATTGAGGAACTTGGCCAAATCGGATTTAGCCTGACGTGCACAGTTGTGAGCCTCGCTCAGCAATCCTGCAGCACGGCAAGCGCAAAGCTCGCCCTGACATGTACCCATACCGACACGGGTACGACGGCGCAAATCCACCATATTATGAACATCCAGTTCATCCAACGCGTATTTCACTTCGCCAACCGAAACGTCCTCGCATTCGCAAACCAGACTGTTGTCAAATTCATTTTCTGAAGGAATCTTGGAAGCCATATCTCCGTGACGTCCGGCCGACGAACGCTTGACACGGTCGGAAAGCAGGAATGACTTGCCTTTTGGCATCGGCTCTTCTTCACGCGAACCCGGCAACGGCTCGTTCATCGTCACGCAAGGCTTGTCGATTCCGAGCTTTTTGCAAGCCAAATCGGCTGCCCACTCGGCCATCAGACGATAAGTCATCAGTTTGCCACCGGTGATGGTTGCAAATCCCGGCACCCCGTCGCGCGTTTCATGGTCGAGAAGCACAATGCCGCGGCTGATGTTACGTCCCGAAGGATCATTGTCAGCAGCCACCAACGGACGAACGCCCGCATAGGCACGAAGAATACGTGTTGTAGCCAACGACGGAGCCAGTTTTTCGCCTTCACGGAGAAGCAGGTCCACTTCCTCGGAAGTCACTCTCATATCGTCAACCTCGTCAAAGCCGACACGGCTTGATGTCGTTCCAATCAAGCATATCGTATCGCCCGGAACAAGGATATCGGCATCCGCAGGCTTGCGACAACGGTTCAACACAACATTATTGACACGGTGGCCGAAAATCAGCAGAGAGCCTTTTGCCGGAAACATTCCGACCTTTACTCCTGCCATGGCTGCGATACCATGTCCCCAAATACCCGCTGCATTGATGGTCAATGCTGCATAATACGTCTGTTTTTCCTTCGATTTATGATCAAAAACAGTAACACCGATAACACGATTCTGCTCTTTAACCAATGCAATCACCTCATGATATACAAGGACCTTAGCACCGTGAGCCTTCGCATCTATAACATTAGCCAGCGTCAGGCGGAATGGGTCGACCGAACCGTCAGGCACTTTAACCGCACCAATCAGCGACGGATTAACCGAGGGTTCAATCCGACGGGCTTCGGCAGGATCCACTACCTGAGCATTGATACCTGCAGCATGGCACGATTCAACAAACTTCGATTGAAAATTGATGTCGTCTTCGGGGAGTGTGATGAACAAGCCATCGTTTTCTTCCACACAATGTCTTGCTATCTTGCGGAGAATCATGTTCTCCTTGATACACTCTGACGCAGACTCCTTATCCGTAACAGCATAACGGGCTCCACTGTGAAGCAATCCGTGATTCCGACCGGTGGCACCTGCTGCAAAGTCAAAGCGCTCAACGAGCAGCACCTTCATTCCACGCAACGCACAGTCGCGGGCTGTTCCCGCCCCCGTTACGCCGCCACCAATAATGATGACATCAAATACGTTGTTTTCGCCGTTGTGATTCATTTGGATATATATTAATCTTATTCTATTACCTATTAAAACAAGAAATGTTTCATTCCGCAACAAATATAGATACTTTTCCAATACCAACGAAACTTTTTCCTTATTTTTTGCTCAAAATAGCTAAAAATTTTTCACGTCGAAAGCGCATTGATTTAAAACATGTTATATAACATAACTATATAAAACAAAACACACCTCAAACCTGCCAAATAACACAATTTAGCACTTTTAACTATAAAATTTTCTCTTCACAACGAACTTTGTACTATCTTGCAAAAAGAAAATAACACCCCCAATTATGACGAAAGAAGAGAGACACTCCATCATCCTTGACCTGCTAATGCAGCATAATTCGATACTTGTAACCGATTTGGCTGAACATTTGAATGTTTCATCCGTTACGATTCGAAAGGATTTGACAGATTTAGAGAAAGAAAAGAAACTATATCGAAATCACGGGAAAGCGATTTTAATTAACCCTTACATCAATGACAGAAACGTCAACGAAAAAGAAAAATTCTACATTGAAGAAAAACGCCTGATAGGCATGCAGGCTGCAAGCCTGATTACAAGCAAGGACTCCATCCTGATAGCTTCCGGAACAACGATGCACGCTCTCGCAAGATGTATTCAGACCACCGACAAGCTGACCGTCATCACCGCCTCTCTGCAAGTTGCCCACATCCTGTCGAAAGACAAGAATATTGACATCATACAGTTGGGGGGCATGTTGCGACACAGCAGTCTCTCTGTCGTCGGAAAATATGCCGAGGCCGCCCTATCCGACTTTTCATGCAGCAAACTATACATCGGTGTCGACGGAATTGACCTCGACTTTGGAATAACCACAACCGACATGATGGAAGCCAGCCTCAACCGAGTCATGATGCAAACGGCACAAAAGACGATTGTACTGGCCGACTCTTCCAAATTCGGACGACGGGGATTCAGCAAAATTGCCGACATGGAAGATATTGACCAAATCATCACCGATTCAAAAATTCCGCCGACTACGGCAAAAAGAATCGAAGAGATGGGCATTATCCTCACCATTGCCGACGAGGCCCATCATTTTTGACAACGACATATCCCATCATAAACAAAAGAAATCCGGACCGAAAAGCCCGGATTTCTTGTTTATCAGGAATGGAATGTTTTTAATAAGCAAACATCGGATATTCCGACATGGTTGCATTCACCTTTGCACGAACGGCTGCGATAACCGCTGCATCGTCATGGTGAGTCAATACCGTATCAATCATTTCAACAATCTCGCCCATCAGATCTTCCTTGGCGCCACGAGTTGTGATGGCAGGAGTACCCAAACGGATACCTGAAGTCTGGAACGGTGAACGGGTATCGAACGGCACCATATTCTTGTTGGCAGTAATATCGGCCTCTACAAGCACCTTTTCAGCTACCTTACCCGTAAGTTCCGGGAAGCGGGTGCGGAGGTCAAGCAAAATACAGTGGTTGTCCGTACCGCCGGAAACGATCTTGTATCCTTTGGCAATCAAAGCATCGGCCATAGCCTTGGCATTTTTCTTCACCTGAATCTGATATTCCTTGTATTCCGGAGTCAAAGCTTCGCCGAAAGCGACAGCCTTAGCGGCAATGATATGTTCGAGCGGTCCGCCCTGAACGCCCGGGAAAACAGCAGAGTCAAGCAACGCCGACATCTTGCGGAGTTCGCCCTTTGGATTTGTCTTGCCCCATGGATTATCGAAATCCTTGCCCATCAGAATGACACCGCCACGCGGACCACGGAGAGTCTTGTGAGTGGTAGAAGTCACGATATGTGCATATTTCAACGGATTGTCGAGCAAACCTGCGGCAATCAGACCTGCCGGGTGAGCCATATCAACCATGAAGATGGCACCGACTTCATCGGCAATCTTACGCATACGGGCATAATCCCATTCACGGGAATAAGCGCTGGCGCCGCCAATCAACAATTTCGGACGTTCGCGCAATGCCACTTCTTCCATCATGTCATAGTCAACATAACCAGTGTCTTCTTTCACACCGTATTCCAAAGCATGGAACATCAAACCCGAGAAATTTACGGGTGAACCATGGCTCAAGTGTCCGCCGTGAGAAAGATTCAATCCCAGGAATTTGTCGCCCGGTTTCATTACGGCCATAAACACGGCCATGTTAGCCTGAGCTCCCGAGTGCGGCTGTACATTGGCATATTCAGCGCCAAACAGCTTCTTGATTCTTTCAATTGCCAACGATTCTGCCTCGTCAACCACCTGGCAGCCGCCATAGTAGCGGTGACCGGGATATCCTTCAGCATACTTGTTGGTCAAACATGAGCCCATTGCCTGCATCACCTGGTCGCTGACAAAGTTTTCAGAGGCAATAAGTTCAATACCCTTCTTTTGGCGCTGATGTTCACGCTCAATAATGTCAAAAATTAAATCGTCTCTCTTCATTCCTTATATGTTGTATGTATAAAAAATTTATTTTTGTTTTTTCTGCACCGACCAACCGAATTTTCCGATATGCTCGCCCAGTTCATAATAATTGCCATGTGAATAGGCAATCAGTTCGGCGGCCCGCAAATCGAAAGCACCGGTTTCCGGATGAATAAAGCGTTCGTCGGCCAACGTGCAGAGCACATCGGAAACGAACATGTCATGCGACCCCAGTTTCAAAATCTCCTTCACACGGCACTCCAGCACCAGCGGAGATTCATCGACATAAGGCGCCGAAACCATCGTCCCCTTTTTGGGAGTCAGTTTCATTTCTGCAAACTTGTTATAGTCGCGGCCCGACCTTACACCGCACCAGTCGGTAGCTTTTGCCATTTCACGGGAAGTCAGATTAATGGTAAACTCCATGTTTTGCTTAATCAGCTCATAACTGTGGCGTTCCGGGCGCACCGAGATATAGCACATCGGTGGGTTGGTGCATATTGTCCCCACCCATGCCACCGTCAGCAAGTTGTAGTTGTCAGGTGTCGAACCGCAACCCACCAGCACTGCCGGCAACGGATAGATCATCGTGCCCGGTTTCCAAACCTGTTTCTTCCCCATCCGCGCTTCTACTTCAATTCAATTTCGTCCTTCTTAATGATGCGCTCACAATAGTGGCAACGAAGCTGAACATTGTCCTTGTCCTCTACATGGAAACGCGTTGGCATCGGCTCATTGTTGGTGATGCACTTGGGGTTGTTGCAACGGACAATTCCAACGATGTCGTCGGGCAATGTCACCTTGTATTTTTTCACAACCTTATAGTTGTTGATAATATTCACATTCACATTGGGAGCAAGGAGAGCCAGACGGTTCAATATATCTTCTTCAAAGAACACGTCGGCAACCTTCAAAATGCCTTTTTTGCCAAGTTTCTTGCTGTCGAGATTGTAACCGATAGTCACACTGCTCTTCAGATTTTCAATGCCCAGCAAGCTGACTACCTTGAACAACGACTGCGCTGGAATGTGGTCGATTACTGTACCGTTCTCCAAAGCGGCAACAGCCAGTTCCTTTTTTATTTCGCTCATAACGATTCTTTCTCCTTATTAATGTCAATACCCAAAACTTTACAAATAATTGCCTGACGTGCATACAGTCCGTTCTGTGCCTGTTGGAAATAATAGGCTTTCGGATTGTCGTCGACATCCTGTGAAATCTCATTCACACGAGGAAGCGGATGAAGGATTCTTACATTCTCCTTGCTGTGATCGAGCATAGAGTTGTGCAGGTTGTAAAGATTCTTCACTCGTTCATACTCCATCAGATCGGTGAAACGCTCGCGCTGCACGCGTGTCATATAAATAATGTCGCTCTGATTGATTACATCCTCCGAGAATTCAGTCGTTTCTGTATATTTAATATGGTGGGCATCGCAGAAATCCTTGTATTCCTGAGGCATCTTCAATTCATCGCAGGCCACAAAGTTGAATGTCGGATTGAAATAGTACATGGCCATCAGCAATGAGTGAACCGTACGACCATATTTCAAGTCACCCACCATTGTAATCGTCAGATTTTCCAGTGTGCCTTGCGTCTTATAGATGGAATAAAGGTCGAGCATCGTCTGCGAAGGATGCTGATTGGCACCGTCGCCGGCATTGATGACCGGAACACGCGATATTTCCGAAGCGTAGCGGGCTGCCCCTTCCAGATAATGACGCATGATAATCAAATCAACGTAATTGTTGACCATCATAATGGTATCCTTCAGCGTTTCTCCCTTTGAAGAACTGGTTGTACTGGCATCACTGAAACCAATGATACGTCCTCCCAAACGGTTGACAGCCGTTTCAAAGCTTAAGCGAGTACGGGTGGAAGGTTCAAAAAACAACGTTGCCACAACTTTTCCAACCAACAGATTGCGGTTTGGGTTGGCTTCGAAATAGCGCATGTCGTCGAGCAACTCAAGAATTTCCTCTTTTGAGAAGTCGGAAATAGAAACAAGGCTTTCGTTTTCCATATTATATTTTCTTTAGTTTTGGTTTTGTGACATTACAAAAAAAGCCAATCGCACAAAACAAGAAGTGCAGACCGGCTCAATCGACAACAAAACGATGAAAACATAGACACAGCTTTCGCACATGCCAAAACACATCTGTCATATGTTTGAAGGTTGTTTTCATACGTCCGTCTTTTGTTTTACAAAATTACAAAAACTTTACATAGAGAAAAGAAAATATCCGGATATTTTTTAGCCGTCCAATTAAAATTCATACGCCCAACCATACCTTGAAATAAGCGACAATAGTTTTTTCCTCAATATGACCGGCAATAATATTCCACCGTACATTTATGACTCAAATATTTTGATATTAAATTATATTTTTCTATGTTTGTATCATATTCACCAAAAAACACTGACTATGAGAAAAATTAAGTTTATCAGTTTGATAGTTGTTCTTGTATCGATTTTCGCAACTACATCGACAGCTTCGGCTCAATTGCGCTTCGGTTTGAAAGCCGGTGCAACATTCAACAAAATGAGATTCAACGAAGATTTATTCAGCTCCGACAACAAGACGGGCTTTACGGGTGGTGCCATGCTCGAGTTCACTGTTCCGGTAGTAGGAATTGGCGTTGATGCATCAGTCATGTATGTACGCCGCTCTGTACAGTTCAACGAGCTTCAAAGCGTTGCCGACCTCGCCAACATTGACACTTCACGCGACTATATCGATATTCCTGTCAACTTGAAATGGAAAATCAGCATCCCGGTTGTTGAAAAAATCCTCAAACCTTACTTGGCAACAGGTCCGAGCTTCGCTATTCTTGTCAGCAAGAAAGACGTCGAAAACCTCATCAAGAACAAGACTTGCGACGTTTCATGGAACTTTGGCGTCGGTGCCGAACTGTTCTCTCACCTTCAAGTAGGTGTCACCTACGGTCTCGGAATCAGCAAATCGCTCACGGTGGGCAACCTTGTAGACAATCAAGCCCTCATCGAAGGAAGATCCAACTACTGGACGTTGACAGCAGCTTATCTGTTCTAAAACAAATTTCATAAGGCTAACCATATATCGGCATTTTACGGTTTTTCAACATCTGAAAGTTCCGTAATTGCCGATATTTTTTTGTTTGTGCAGAAAAAATAATTAGCTTTGCAACATTATTGCCTAAACAAATAACAACATATATAGAATGAAGAAAGTAATTTTTGGAGTCTTCACGTTGCTGATGCTGGCACTTTCAGTTCCGGCCAACGCACAAATGCGTTGGGGAGCAACCGCCAGTGCAAACTTCACGGACTTGAAATGGAGCCAAAACTCTCTACGCACCACAAAGTTTAATTCCGAAGTGTCGGCCGGATATTCCGCAGGTATCATCGGTGAATATTCCATTCCGGGCATCGGATTCGGCATTGATTTGGGATTGCAATACACGCAACGGGGTGCTACCATGAACCTCGGCGACTTCAAAGTGTGGAACAGCGACGGATTCGGCAACGAACGCGTTTATCTCCACTATCTCGAAATACCAATCCACCTGCGTTTCAAATACAGCAACCTGAACGGTTTTGAACGTAAACTGGCACCGCTTGTTTTTGCAGGACCTTCCGTTTCCATATTGTTGACAAGCAACAAGATTGCGGCATTTGAAACACACCCCGTAGATTTCGGACTGGAAGTCGGCGGCGGTGCCGAAATACTCAGAAACACCCAACTCACGCTGAGCTACAACTGGGGTGTGACGGAAGCTTTAAGAACTGTCAAACTCGACAATTTCAAAGCCAACAACCGTACGTGGAAAGTGAGCCTCTACTATTTCTTTTAATTGAAAGTGATTAAAATTTTTTCTATATTTGTAGTGGAACACAATTTGTGTTCCACTATTTTTATAACGACTTCCGACTTTCACGCTTATGGAATTTGCAGAAATCATCATACCCCGCCCCATATACAGCACCTTCACCTACCGCATTCCGCCGGAATTGCAGGATAAAGTGAAGATTGGTTTCAGGGTACTCGTTTCCTTCGGTCCGAAACGTTTCTACACCGGCATTGTCACCTACCTTCACAACAACAAGCCGGAAGGATACGAAGTGAAGAATATCATTGCCGTGCTTGACGAGCAACCTGTCATCCGCCATCCCCAACTGAAATTCTGGGAATGGATTGCCTCCTACTATCTCTGCTCGATTGGCGAAGTCTACAAAGCCGCCGTTCCGGCCGGGCTGAAACTGGAAAGTGAAACGTTCGTTTCAGCCAACCCCGACTATATGGATACGGAAGAACAGAAGCTGACCGAACGGGAAGCGCTGGTCTACACTTATCTGCTGACAAAAAACAAACAGACTCCCGACGAAATTTCCAAAGCCACAGAACTGAAAAACATTCTTCCGACCATCAATTCGCTTATTGACAAAGAAGCCGTCTACATCACGGAAACCGTAGTCGACAACTACCGTCCCGTAACGGAAGTATACGTGGAACTCTGCGCTGAAAAAGGCAACCAGGAAGAAATCAAAGTTCTTTTTGAAAAAGTAAAACGCGCGAAAAAGCAGGAAACGGCCCTGCTTGCATTCCTTGAGCTGTCCAGATGGATGAACCGGGAAACGGCACATGAAATCAAGAAAGAAGAACTGATGGAACGCTCGGAGGCAAGCAACGGTATCATTAAGAAAATGGCCGACAACGGCATTTTCCGGCTCGTCAAAAAAGAAACGAACCGCTTCAAGCCCGAACATATCCAGACATCGGAAGCCAAGCCGCTCTCCGACCTGCAACAGAAGGCATACGACAGCATTCTTGAGTCGTTCCGCGAAAAACAAGTCACACTCCTCCACGGAGTTACCTCCAGCGGAAAGACGGAAATCTATATTCACCTGATTCGTCAGGTGCTCCAACAGCGCAGGCAGGTGCTCTATCTGGTACCGGAAATAGCCCTTACCACACAGCTCACCCAGCGGCTACAAAAAGTGTTCGGAAGCCAACTGCTGATATACCACTCCAAGTTTTCCGACAACGAACGTGTCGACATCTGGAAACGCCTGCTGAACGGCAACGAACCGTGTGTCGTGCTCGGCGTGCGGTCGTCGGTATTCCTGCCGTTCGCGCAACTCGGGCTGGTAATCGTTGACGAGGAACACGAGACAAGCTACAAGCAGCAGGACCCCGCCCCCCGTTACAATGCACGCGACGCGGCACTCGTGCTCGCATCAATGCACGGAGCCAAAACGCTTTTGGGTTCAGCCACACCGGCCATAACCACCTACCACAATGCGCTCAGCGGAAAATACGGTTTTGTGGAACTGCTTGTGCGGCATGAAGGCATTCAGATGCCGGAAGTGAAAGTCATCGACACGACACGCGCACGGAAACGCCGCGAGATGAACGGTCTTTTCTCCGACGAACTGCTTGCCGAATGTCGGAAAGCGACCGACAACGGAGAGCAGGTTATCCTGTTTCAGAACCGGAGAGGATTTTCGCCTATGGTCCGTTGCAAGGAATGTGCCTGGATTCCAAAATGCGAAAACTGCGACGTATCGCTTACCTATCACAAACACCTCAACCACCTCACCTGCCATTATTGCGGCTATACGATTCCCCTACCGAACATCTGCCCTGCCTGTGGACAGCCGGCCATTGAAATCATAGGCTATGGCACAGAGCGCATTGAAGACGACATCGAAGGGAAATTTCCCAACTGCAAGGTGGCACGGATGGACCTTGACACGACACGGAAGAAAGACAGCTACGAGAAAATCATCGACAGTTTCTCGAGCAAGAAAACACAGATACTTGTCGGTACGCAAATGGTATCAAAAGGACTGGATTTCGACGGAGTCAGCGTAGTGGGCATACTGAATGCCGACACTGTAATCAACTTTCCCGACTTCCGCTCGCACGAACGCGCCTACAACATGATGGAGCAGGTGGCCGGCCGGGCCGGTAGAAAACACAAGCAAGGAACGGTCTATATACAGACGTCCGAACCTAAACATTCGATTATCAAATTCGTAGTGGCACACGACTATAAGGGCTACTATGAGAATGAGCTTGCTGAACGGAAACGCTACAATTATCCGCCATTCTGCCGCATCATCAACATCTACATCAAGCACCGCGACGACAACTCACTGACAGAAATATCCGTGCGTTTCAGCAATATGCTGCGCCAAGTGTTCGGGAAACGCGTGCTCGGTCCGGAAGCACCGCTTGTGGCACGCATACAGCAACTGTTTATCCGCCAAATCGTGCTGAAAGTCGAAACTACGGCATCAATGACGAAAGTGAAGGAGATTCTGCGCGCCATCTATGAGCAGTCGCTCGACGACCCGCGTATGAAAAGCGCAGTGGTATACTACGACGTCGACCCCATGTAGGGGGAAAATGCTATTTGTTTTCCAATGTCTTCAACATATTGCCGACAAATGTTTCCCATTTGAAGCCGGCAACGGCCGTGTGAGCGGCATCGGCCAGCGTTTCAAAATTCCGATTGTCGAGCAATTCAAGCATTTCACGGCACAAGACATCGGCACCGGCCGATTCTGCATGATACACACCGAAATCAATGTTCTTTCCGAATGTATTGACAAACTCGCTATACGGAGTGATGATTACCGGCATATAATGATACATGGCCTCAATGCTGGCCGAGAAAGCTCCCCACTTAGGAGTCGTATTGATAAACAAGCGGCAATTGCGCATCAGCTTGTAATAGGTTTTGCAGGCATCCGGATCACCCTTGTCCAGATAACCGTAGCATACGGCACCTTCCGGCAATGCACCCAGCTTTTTCTCTTTCATTCCAATGATATGCAGACGTGCCTCCGGACGCATTTTCCGCAAACGGGCAAAAGCTTCAAGCAATTCTTGGGCACCTTCCAGATAGTGCTTCTTTCCGACAAAAAGAATTTCACATTCCGACTTTTTCACTTCCACCGAAGCCGGTCCGGCTTCATAGAGAGAATTTACTACATTGCCGACATAGTTGATATTCTTGTTTTTGTACACGTTGCGCATATCGGCCGCCATACCCGGGAACAGGCTGACAACAGAAGTTGCCGTTTCTATACAGTGGGCCTGGCGTTGGATAAACTTCCGCTGATGGTAAGGCAACATTGACGGATCGATACCCTTAAAATGACGTGCATCGTAGTCGGCTGTCCAGTCATTGAAAAGCAGTACCGGCTTGTCGGAATAATCGGCCGATGTGAAATTGTAGGTGGTAAACAGGCACAAATCTGCATTCGGGTACTGTTTTAAAGCCTTACGAATCCGGCGTTCCATCAGGAAATAATAGATTCCCGAACGGCGATAAGTGTAATATTTGTTTCGAAACACGCCCTTGGCAAATACATTCCACAATTTGTAGAAAGCTTTATGAAAACCGTTGGAACCGGGATGCAGATTTACCCGATTGACTTTAATGCCACGTTCTTCCAAAGCTCTTGCAAGAAAAAACGGCACATTCGACCATGTACTGATTTTGGTCGAATCCCCCTGTTCGCAGAACAAGGTAATTTCTTTTATTTTGTCAACATCCATTTGCCAGTAAAAATTTAAATTATTTTATTGCATATTTCATATAACGCATAATTCTGAAAAAGTGATTGACCGACATACGGAATTTCAAGAAATCGCGAAAACGCACATTCTTATTGACATAATTTCCTTTCTTGATTATTTTCATGAAACGCCAATAAGCATGTTCTTCCAAACTCCGCATCTGTCCCGGAGTCAATTTGACATCCGACGAAACCCGGGGCAGGAAGCGATGCCATTTCATAATGTGCATCCTTACCGTATCGTTCACCCACGCCTGGTTGAAACTGCCTTCAGAGAAATGCTCCAGCAAAATTTTGCAACATACATAATTCTTGTATTTGCTACCGACCGACAATGTGAAGTCAAGGTCATAGCAATGAAATCCTGTCAGCAACTTTTCGTCGAAAGGGAATTCCTCCCACACGTTCTTGCGGACAAACAAGGCAAAACCGTCGAGCACGACCACCTCCTCAAATGGACGGTTCATCAGCACATTCCTACGCTGTATGCGCGAGATGTTGCCCTGCTTCTGGGCATAAAAGGATACCCCCCAAGCCTTGTCGACATACCAGCCGGAAAAGCTGTGAGTCTTGACCTTACTCCCGGCAAAACCAATTACTCCGCAATCAGGTTCCTGCAACTTCTTTTCAATTTCCGTAAACCACAGGTACGAATGGAAACAGACATCCTCATGAATAAACAGCAAGTTAGGATATTTGGCAAGTCTGGCTCCTTTGTTATAGACAACCGCTATCGGACTCTTGTCAGCCCGATTGTCGATTGCAATAATTTCATAGTCCTTTATTCCGATTGTTTTTTCCACATTTGCCTTGAAATCTTCCAACTTCTTCGGCGATACTGAACAAACTATAATTGAAAGCATTGTCCAACTTTTTTATTTATTATTCACTTTAAGATATCACATCACCCCTACTTTTCGCACTCGGGGTTACACGGTATGTAGCGGTGCCAGAATTTCTTCCAGACTCCACCTCTCGACCATCCGTGACAGCCAAACGGCAATTTTCCACTCGTCAGTCTCAAGCAACGACGCGGATTATTTTCTATTGAAAAAGCTGCGGCTTCCTTCCACCCGGGAACAGTTATGCCCGCTCTCTTCTGTATATAGAGAGAAAAATATATATCTTCCTGAGCCCGTGCCTCCCCGGCTGGAAGGCGCGATATTTCATCGGCAAAACGCTCACAGGTTTCTTTCATTTTGGCAATGTTTCGCAAACTGAACCCGCCGTTTCCGACACGATAGTGCATCTGCGCATGCGTAATCCGCAACGTCGTTCCGGCAGGGTGACGGGTACGGCGAATCCAACGTACCAAATCACCGAATGTTGCCTGGAAAATACTGGAATTGGGAACCCAAGGCGCACCGATATAGTCGTAGCCTTTGTCCACCCAATAATCCAGGCTGTCATGAAACACAAATGCGTCCAGCTGGTAAATCAGCATGTATTCATATTCCGCAAAACGCTCATAAAATGACGGAGTCAACAGCAGATTATTATATCCTTTTATTCCTTCAAAATACTTCGGTTCAAATCTGACGTAGTCAATATCAATGTTTTTTCTGAATCCATCGATAAAATTCACATCAAGATTTTTCGGACAGATTACAGAAATCGGATGACTGCCCAGCACATCTACACACTGGCGGAATGCAAAAGCTTCCGTCGGCGTAAACACTCTGTAAACCGGTATCACGATAACTGCCTTTTTCATACCTCATACAATTATTGGTTTTCGGACGACTTTGAGACCGGGAGAAATTCCTGCAACATCGCATCGGCCCGAGTCCACACATCGTCAACAGTCAACAAATCGAACTGCTCGGTAATCGGCATGTTGTCTGTAACCTTTTCACGTGCCCCCACATCGTCCAGCGAAATGCCCCTGTGCTGTCCGTCGTTCTGAGGCAGCCAGGTTGTCTTGTCAATATGCGGTGGGAAAATGGCAAACGAAGGAATGCCCAAAGCATGAGCCATATGACGCGGCCCGCCCTCATTTCCAAAAAAGAAGTCACAATTAGCCATCATCTGCATCAGCTCACGCAGGTTGTGGGCCTCGACTGTCGTAAAGACTCGCGGATCGTTCCCCATGTCAGCCTTAACGGATTCGGCAATACTGCGTTCTTGGTCATTTCCGAAATTAAAAATCAACTGCGCGCCGTATTTGTCAATCATCCGCGAAAGCACTTGAGCCATACGCTTCGTGTTCCATCCCTTGCCAACAATACGAGTGGCAACGGCAACAAAAATTACAGGCTTTGAGAAGTCTACTCCCTGTTTTTCCATATAGCGGCGGAAAGACTGCTTCTCCTCATCGCCTACATACAAGCGGAACGATGGGTCAAGTTTAATGGGTTTTATGCGGTTAAGGGGCGACAGAAACTGTAAATTCTGCTGTACCATGTCGATGTTCCATGGAATGACAGGACGGTAATTCTGTAAGAAAGCATTGTACGATTTCTTACGCCCGATGCGATAAGGGGTGCCAAGCGAGAAAAGACAGAACCACAGAGTCTGAATAGTGGAGCGGAGGTCTATAATGACATCATAGTGCTTTGCATGAGTCACCTTCCACACCTTTCTCAAATATGTCGGCAGGGAATGTTTTTCCTTACGACTGAACAAAATCAAATTGTCGATATCCGGATGATTTCTATATAGCGGAGCCATGTTCTCATCGAGAACATAATCGATTTTCGCTTCCGGAAAATTCAAACGGAGAGTGTGGCACAACGAAAGTGCCAGTATTGAATCGCCCACCCTCCTGTACCGAATAATCAGTACGTTCCGAATTTCGTTCTTATTCTTTGATTTTAGAAAACTCATATAATAATATATTACATCTGATTGACGTAAATTCGTTCAATGTCCGTAGCTTTTCTTCTGTCCGATAACCTTTCTCCGCCATAGCCGACAAGAATCTGTCCCTGTTCGTTTCACGGAATAGGGCAACCCCCTCGTCAGGATAGGCGGTTTCCTCATTGCTGCTCACCAACCGATCGCCTAAATAGAAACCTACCGTATAGATAGCTTCCTCTTTCTCGCCTACCGGACGGTAGAAATAAATGTTGCCCTCCGGCTGGAGCATGGCTACCGACTGTGCAAATTGATAGTCGGGTACGCTGTTCTTTATGGCCGGCAGCAACAGTCCGTCAAGGGTAAGCGTGACAAGCATCCACAACCCGGCAACGCCAAACAGCACATTCTTCCAGTGGCGCACACCGGCCAAAACAGCCACGGCCACAATTGTCGGCAGCAAAGTCAGCACAATATACAGAAAACCGATATCCGTTGTCTGCAACGCTGTCATCTGTGCAATCAGCCGACGGGTACCGCGCGATGTGCCAAGGATACTCAAGTCCGCAAAATGCACAGCGTAAAGCAAGGCTATATATAATAAACTGACAACAGCCAAAAATACTGCATAGATTTTCACTATTTTTTTCCGCTCCATGTAGAGGTCAACCATATAGTTGGCCACAAGCAAACTCATGAAGGGATACATGGGCAACAGGTAGACGCTACGTTTGCTCGCCGGTATGCAATAGAACACGAACACACAGACTGCCGCCACTACCGAGAATACGATCATCGGATTCGCGGCACGGAAACGCTGCCATTGCTCCTTCACCCATTTCTTGCCCGATTTCAGTTTTCCCCACTTGGCCGTCACGATTCCAAGCACCACCAAAAGCGACCACGGAAGCATGCCGGAAGCAATCATGGCAAAATTAATCAGAAATGAATGTTCATGGCTCTCGTAGCTCATTTTGCCCAAGAAACGTCCAAAATTTTCTTCCATCACAAGACGAATGAACACATCCCCGCCTTGACGATAGGCCGCCACATACCACACAAGCGGTATAATAACGGACAGAACCGACACTTTTACCAGCGACAAAATAATCCGGCTCCATTTTTCCCGATAGAAAAGCATGAACACAAACAGCGCAAAGCACGGCAAAATGGCTCCGATGGGACCTTTGGTCAGAATCGCTCCCGAAATGGCAAGTGAAGCCAACCACGGCATCCCTTTATACCCCTTCTCATACCAGCGGTACAAGGCCAGAAATGCCAGCACGACAAACATTGTCAGAACCATATCAACCCGACAAGTCATCGCCGCACGATGGACTTCAAAGCATGACATCAGAATCAATGAAGCGTAAAAAGAGCGGGAAGGGCTGAACCGCCTGGAAACAAAAGAATAAAATGCACAGCACATGGCGATACACGCCAATGCTGACGGAAGACGTGCCGTCATTTCCGACACGTATCCCTGCGGTAAAGAAAACAATGCAACCAGCCAATGCAGCATGGGCGGCTTGAAGGCAAATTCACCTTGAAAAAACGGCAGGATAAAATTACCCTGTTCCAACATCGCCACAGCTACCAAAGCCTCGCGAGGTTCACCTCTCGTATAAAAATTCCCCATGCCAATCCAGGGAAGTGTCAATAAGGCAGACAACAAGAATACCAGCCATCCAAACTGACGGGCCGAACTTTCTTTTCTGCTTGTATTTATATTCATTTTCAAATCGCAATTTATGCAAAGTTAAGACATTTTCAGCCAAGACAGAAATTATGACTACAGAATTTATTCAACTCTCCGCAATTTATTACGCACTGCCGAAAATTCTGCAAACCATCTTCTGTCCCCGATATTTTCCTCTTTACAGACAACCGCAACTTGCATAAACACAGAAAAGGACAACGTCGTTGCCGCTGTCCTTTTCCTATCTATGATTTGTTGTCCGTTTATGCTTCAAATTCAATCAGCGGAGCATCTGTTCCTACAACATCGTCAACAGCTACAAAGACACGTTTTACAACTGCATCCTTGCTGGCTGTCAACTCGTTCTCCATCTTCATTGCCTCGTAAACCAGCAGCAACTGTCCTTTCTTCACAGCATCACCGGCTTTCACGTAAACCTTGATGACCTTACCGCCCATCGGAGCGCGTTCGCAAGGACCGGTAATCGGTTCTTCCGGCTTCTTCTCTTCCTTGGCTTCTGCCACCGGTTCCGGCTGAGCTGCCTTGTGTTCTGCCTCACGACGTTTTTTCAAGAAACCATTAGCCACTGAAGGCAACAATTGGAGCAACAGATATTCCTGTTCGTTTTCTGCCAACTTGCATCCGCCCAATTCCGGCAATACAGGATTTTCAGGAGCCTGATATTTTGTCACATCATACGGATGTTCAACTGGACTGCCCGTAATCTGTTCGCGGAATTCCGGAGAGATGGCAACCGGAGTTTTTCCGTACTCACCCTTAATCAAGGCAATGAACTGGTTGGACTTGTTGGAATAGTCCGGATTGCCTTTCTTGCGGTCGATAGCAAGGCTGACTGCCTGACTGCCCACAATCTGGCTGGTCGGAGTAACCAACGGAACCAAACCTGCATCACGGCGAACCTTCGGAATCAAAGCCATGGCATCGTCGAGCACGTCTTCAGAATTCAACGCCTTCAATTGAGCCACCATGTTTGAATACATACCGCCCGGAACTTCCGCATTCTTGACGAGTTCATTCGGTTTCGGGAAGTTGAAATATTTTTCAATAGCATGACAGGCTTCAAGCAATGCGGCTTCGTCATTTGCCTTGGCAGCAGCAACGGCACGGTCGAATTGAGCATCGATTTCAGCAGGAAGAGTATCTTTCAACGGATCGAAGTCAATCGGGAAATTACCCTTATGCAAATCGAAGTCGGCAAGAGCCGTTCTTACAGCCTTCAATTGCTGACGGATTCTGCCTACAGCTTCCATGTTCACTTCCACATTGATATCCATGCGTTTTGCAAACAGATAAACCAATTCGATTGCCGGAGCAGCCGAACCGCCACCGAAATACCAAATATTGGTATCAACAATGTCAACTCCGTGAAGCATGGCCATCACAACGGAAGCAAGGCCGTAGCCCGGAGTACAGTGTGTGTGGAAATCTACCGGCACCTTCACGGCGGCCTTCAGTTTGGAAATCAAGGAAGCTGCACGCGACGGATTTACCAAACCGGCCATATCCTTCAGTGTGATAATCTTTGCACCATAGGCTTCCATGCCTTTGGCTTTTTCCACGAAATATTCATCTGTAAATATCTTTTCCGGCTCAGCAGCCTTCTTGCCAAACAAACGTCCGAAGAAACCATGTTTTTCAACCGGAGCTTCATCCTTCGGATCAACCGTATAACAAACTGCGCCATCAGCGATGCCGCCCATTTCGTTAATCAACTTGATGGAATCCTTTACATTGTCCAGGTCGTTCAAGGCATCGAAAATACGCATTACGTTCAAGCCATTCTTGATGGCCTCTTTATAGAATCCTGCAAGCACTTCAGTCGGATATGGGACATAGCCGAACAAGTTACGTCCGCGCGAAAGAGCTGTCAGCAAAGATACGCCCCCCATTGAATCGCTGATAGTTTTCAAACGTACCCAAGGGTCTTCACCCAAATAGCGCATTACCGAGTCAGGTACAGCTCCACCCCATACTTCCATAGCATAGAAACCAGCGTCTTTATACAAAGGAAGCAATGTGTCAATGCTTTCCTGTTTCATTCTGGTGGCGAACAGCGACTGTTGCCCGTCACGGAGAGTTAAATCTCTTACTTTTAGATTTCGACTCATAGTGTTTGTCTTTTTATATGGTTCGTTATGTTAAATCTTTTATGCAAAAATAGTGTTTTAATCGACATATTAAAATTTTTAAGGCATTATTTTTCGAAGCGAAAATTCAACGGCCCAATCACTTTCGTTTTCCGAAAGAAGCGGTATAACATTCTTTCATAATATGAGCGGTTTTTCAACGAAAGACATACATAATACACATTTTTAATTACAGAATGTCAATTTTAACCATTCTGAAGTTCTTTTTCGTTTTTATATATTTAACAATTACAAAACCGTATCCGACAACCGAACAGCCCACTCCGCCGCCCAAAAACGAACCAGGCGCGCCATACAAATGACACGCCTGGCTGGCAAAATATTATCTTATACTATTCAAACACATTGTCGATTGCCTCAATCGGAGCTTGCGACTGAATTGAATCCGTACCGAACGATTCACGGAAACACGGTATAAAACCTTCCGGAGGCGAAGGGAAACGGTCGGATTGAGAGTACGGCAACGACTTGTCGGCATAGACCTTCTTCATATAAAGGCCGTAAATCGGCAAAGCCATGGATGCGCCCTGTCCCTGAGCCATAGAATTGAAATGGATGTAGCGTTCTTCACCGCCAACCCATACGCCGGACACAAGGTGAGGCGTGAATCCCATAAACCAACCGTCGGCATTATAGTTCGTCGTACCGGTCTTACCGCCCATCGGCGCTGTAATATTATACGGTGCACGGCGCAAACGTCCGCCCGTACCGGCATTGATTACATTCTGAAGAATATCAATCATCTTGAAATAGGCCTCCTCACTGATTACTTCCGTGAATTTGGGCGAGAATTCCGAAATGACATTGTTGTTGTTATCCACAATGCGCGTCACATAAATCGGGTCAACACGCAACCCCTTATTTGAATATGCGGTATAGGCCGTCACCATTTCTCTTACCGACACGTCGCACGGTCCGAGACACAAGGACATCACGGCAGGAAGTTCGCTGGTAATTCCGAAATTGTGCATCGTGCGCACCAATGCGGCCGGCGACAACTCGCTCATCAGCCGTGCTGAAATCCAGTTGTTGGAATTGGTCAACGCCCAATAGAGGTCAACCATCTCGCCGACACGTGCCTTGCTTGCATTACGAGGCTGCCATATCTGGCCGGAAGAAGTAACGATGGTAGGCTGTGCGTTCAAGAACATGTCGCATGGCGTATAGCCTTCTTCAAAAGCATACGTATAAAGGAACGGCTTGACGGTAGAACCGATTTGACGGCGACCGACTCCGGCCATGTCATACTGGAAGAAATGGAAATCCGGTCCGCCCACATAGGCTTTCACCTGTCCTGTCAGCGGGTCCATCGACATGAAACCGGCACGAAGGAACATCTTATGATAAAGGATGGAATCGCGCGGCGTCATCACCGTATCAATGGCTCCATCATAGGAGAACACTCTCATGTCAACCGGCTCGTTGAAGGCAGCCATAATCTTGCGGTCGCTCATGCCCGAAAGTTTCATCACACGGTAACGCTCGCTCTGACGGATGGCCCGGTTGATGAGTTCTTCAACTGTGACGTTACCCAATTCGTCCCTATTGCGGGTATAGGGTCCCGTTTTTCGCTTCTCGCGGTTGAACTGCGGCTGCAAAGTCTTGCTCAAATGGTCTCTGACTGCCTCTTCCGCATATCGCTGCATACGCGAGTCAATGCTCGTATAGATTTTGAGTCCGTCCGTATAGATGTTATATTTACTTCCGTCCGGCTTGCGCGTCTTTTCCACCCAACCGTAAAGCGGATTTGTCTCCCAAGCGATAGAATCGTCAATATAGCGCTGGTGTTCCCAGTCGGCATAGTCGCTCTTGTCCGGTTTTTTGGCTTGCAGCATCTGGCGCAAAGCTTCACGGAAATAAGGAGCGATACCGTCCTTATGGTCTACCTTATGATAAGAAAGCACCAACGGCAATGCGCAAAGCGAATCGCACTCGGCTTCTGTAATCATTCCGGCTTTTTCCATCTGATGCAGCACCACGTTCCGGCGTGTACGGGTACGCTCGTTGAAGCGCAGCGGATTAAAAAGCGACGGATTCTGCACCATACCCACCAATGTTGCCGCTTCTTCTATTTTCAATTCCGTCGGCTCCTTACCGAAATAGACATACGCAGCCGACTTGATGCCGACAGCATTGTTCAGGAAGTCGAACTGATTCAAATACATTTTGATGATTTCATCTTTCGTGTAATAGCGTTCCAGCTTCACGGCTATGGCCCATTCCACAGGCTTTTGGAACACGCGCTCCAACATATTGGACGAACTTGGAGAATACAGCTGCTTTGCCAGCTGCTGAGTAATCGTACTACCGCCTCCCGACTGCCGCTTTCCGAAAAGCAAAGTCTTTACCATCACACGTCCCAACGCACGCAAGTCAATACCGGAATGGCTTTCGAAACGCACATCCTCCGTGGCTATCAGTGCATTTATGACATGATGTGAAATTTCATTGTAGTCGGCGTAAATACGATTATTTTTACTGATGAAGTACCGTCCCATCTCTTCGCCGTCACTGGTAAACAGGCGGGTTGCAAACTTGTCATTCGGATTACGCAAATCTTCAACAGGCGGCATATATCCTATCACTCCGTTGTAAATCAGCACGAAAACGAGAAAAATGACCAGTACCATTACAAAGTTGTAAATCCACAGTCTGCGAATCAGATCATTCCATCGGAGAGACTTTCTGGCCTTTACGTTCTTCTTTCCTTCTGCGTCAGTTGCCATCTTATATCCTTTTATTCTTTTATATTCGTTTTAATGTTTTGGGTTATTTTGCAAAGGTAATAATATTATATGAAATACATTTAAGTTTTTTCGCAACTTAACGTCCGCCAATAACAATTTCACGGTCCCAATCGTTATTCAAAGGAAAACAACCGTTACTTTTCACTTTTTTATCTAATTTTGCAGATTATGGAACAAAATACATTACAACTGGAAGAAGCAATTGTAAAAATGCTCAAAACGGTCTACGACCCGGAAATACCCGTGAATGTCTACGACCTCGGCTTGATCTACAGCATTGACATCAATGATGAAGGCTGTGTGAAAATCGACATGACACTGACAGCGCCCAACTGTCCGGCCGCCGACTTCATCATTGAAGACATCCGAATGAAACTGGAAAGCATTGAAGGCATCAAGAGTGTGGACATCAATCTTGTTTTCGAACCGGAATGGAACCAGGACATGATGACCGAAGAAGCGAAACTGGAGCTGGGCTTTCTATAAATAAAGAACGAATGCAACAGAAACTAACCTATTTTCTGTCGGATTTCCACCTGGGAGCGTCCTATTTCGACAACCCGCTGGATGTGGAAAAAAAGGTTGTCGGATTCCTTGACTCCATAAAGGAATCCGCCAAAACCATCTATCTGCTCGGCGACATTCTCGACTATTGGTATGAATACCGCTATGTCGTCCCAAAAGGGTTTGTGCGTTTTTTCGGCAAACTCGCAGAACTTTCCGACATGGGAATAAAAATATATTGGTTCACCGGCAACCACGACATCTGGATTTTCGACTACCTGCCCAGCGAACTCGGCGTAGAAGTAGTGCAGAAAGAGTGCATTTGCACCATCGACGGGAAAAAGTTCTTTCTGGCACACGGCGACGGTGTGGGCAACCGGAAATGGACATTCCGCGCACTGCGCTGGATTTTCCACAACAAGACCTGCCAGAAACTTTACGCCTCCATACATCCCCGCTGGACCATCCCATTCGCCAAAGGATGGTCGAAAAGCAGCCGTGCCAAAGATTCATACCCCGAATATCTCGGTGAAGGCAAAGAATATCTCGAACAGTTTGCCCAATCCTATGCTGACGAAAGTATCGACTTTTTCGTATTCGGGCACCGACACATCATGCTCGACAAACCTATCAACGCAAAGTCGCGCATCATCATTCTTGGCGATTGGATACATTTTTGCTCCTATGCTGTGTTTGACGGGAGAGAAATGCAGCTAAAGAAGTATATTTAGCAACATAAAAATTACAAATCGAAAGCGGCATTGCTGATTTTAACATTATTTTACCATTTCTATATAATTCCGTAAACAACTGTATAACAGCACACATAGATGCCATACGGAGCCACATCGCCAACAAAACATAGTTAAAGAACATAATATTTTGCTTGCATAGTCAAAAATAAAGGGTGACATTTGCATCACAAACCTAAAACAATCTTTTTTACCTTAAAAAATTATACCTATTGGAAACCTATAAGGAAGGGACTTTGTGAAAAAGTTCCTTTTTTGTTTTTATCCCCCCTGCATGTCACCATTTGCAGAAATAAATTGTTTTTACTTATTTTGTATAGCAATAAAAACGAAACAACAATGAACAGATACGCAGTCATCGTAGCCGGAGGAACAGGCAGTCGCTTTGGCTCTACCCTACCGAAACAGTTCGTTCCGCTGAACGGAGAACCAGTGCTCATGCATTCCGTCCGCACATTTCACGCCTACGACCCGACGATGGAAATAATCGTGGTCCTGCCTAATGAATACCAGACACTGTGGAACGACATCTGCAAGCAGTATCAGTTCACCATACCCCACCGCATAGTTGTCGGCGGAGAAAACCGTTTCGAATCTGTAAAGAACGCGCTATATTCCATAAAGGAAACGGAAGGATTCGTAGCCGTTCACGACGGCGCCCGCCCGCTTATTGACCGACAGACAATATCCGACGGGTTCGGCACGGCCGAACGCTGCGGCTCCGCCATCCCTGTCATACCCGTCACCGACAGCATCCGCCAGCTCGACCGCCAGGGCAGCCACACCATCAATCGCGACTCGCTCGTTGCCGTACAGACGCCTCAAGTATTCAAGCTCGCTTTGCTGAAGGAAGCCTACAACACTGCCTTCAGTCCGATGTTTACGGACGACGCTTCGGTTGTTGAATACCGGGGAACGGATGTAACGCTCTACAAAGGCAACGTGCGCAACCTCAAAATCACACACCCCGACGATATAAAGATAGCGGAAATCATACTAAAGAAATAGAATGAACCGACTGGAGGACATGGACATAACCTACTTGACCGGAGTAGGACCCAAACGCGCCGAGCTTCTCAAAAAGGAGCTCGGCATTGCTACGTTTTATGACCTCCTCTACTTTTTTCCCTCACGCTACGTAGACCGCAGTCGAATCTATCGAATTGCCGAACTCGACAGCGAATCACCCTATATCCAACTGAAAGGACGCTTTGTCAACTTCACCCAGCACGGAGAAGGAGCCAAAAAGCGCCTGCAAGGACTTTTTTCCGACGGAACGGGCACGATTGACGTCGTTTGGTTCAACCGTATCAAGGCCATTTCCGAGACGTACAGAACAGGTACGGAATACATTCTTTTCGGCAAGCCTTCCGTATTCAACGGGCGTATCAACATGGTTCATCCGGAAATAGAAGTCTACAAGCCCGACAATGAGCCTCACGGCCTGCGGGGCATCTATACCCTGCCCGACAAACTGCGCAACAAAGGAATTTCATCAAAAACCATCCAGCAACTCATTGCCAACCTGCTGACAAAGGTTGCCTATATCCCGGAAACGCTCCCCAACAACGTGGCCGGACAATTCCGGCTGATGAACCTGCGCGAAGCGTTGGCCAACATCCACATGCCGGAAAACCTGACAAAACTGAAAGATGCCAAATTCCGACTGAAGTTTGAGGAGCTGTTCCTTATCCAACTGAATATCCTACGGTATGCCAAAAACCGCAACGCAAAAATCAGAGGACTCGTGTTCCGGCATATCGGCGAATATTTCAACCGTTTTTACAACGAAGTGCTCCCCTTCCCGCTGACTGGCGCACAAAAGCGCGTGCTGAAAGAAATCCGTGCCGATGTGGGAAGCGGACGCCAAATGAACCGCCTGTTGCAGGGTGACGTGGGAAGCGGAAAAACCATTGTGGCCATGATGACGGCTCTGATGGCTGTCGACAACAATTACCAGACCTGCATGATGGCACCTACCGAAATTCTTGCCACCCAGCATTATGAATCGCTTTCTGCCATGGGGTCCAAAATCGGACTTCGTGTAGAGCTGCTTACAGGCTCTACGAAAAAGTCGAAACGCGACGAAATCCATCAAGGATTGCTCGACGGAAGCATACACCTGCTGATTGGCACACATGCCGTCATTGAAGACAATGTGAATTTCAAGCAACTGGGAATGGTCATCATCGACGAACAGCACCGCTTCGGCGTAGCTCAACGTGCCAAATTGTGGAACAAGAACCTCAACCCGCCTCATGTGCTGGTAATGACGGCCACCCCTATACCTCGCACTCTCGCCATGACCGTATATGGTGACCTCGACGTTTCGGTCATCGACGAACTGCCTCCCGGAAGAAAACCCATTCAAACGTTGCTCCGCTACGAGAACAACCGAGAAAGCGTAAACCGCGACATATATAAGGAATTGAGAGCCGGCAGGCAAGTATACATCGTGTATCCGCTCATTCAGGAAAACGAAAAGCTCGATCTGAAAAATCTGGAAAACGGCTACGAATATGTACGCCAGACTTTTCGCGATTTCAAGGTCAGTTTTGTACACGGCAAAATGACTCCCGCCGAAAAGGACTACCAGATGCAGCAGTTCGCCAGCAACGCCACACAGATACTGGTAGCCACCACCGTCATCGAAGTTGGCGTAAATGTGCCCAACGCTTCGGTAATGGTCATCGAAAATGCCGAACGCTTCGGCCTCTCCCAACTCCACCAGTTGCGCGGACGTGTCGGTCGCGGTGCCGAACAGTCGTATTGCATCCTGATGACAAAGCCGGAGATTGCCAAAAACACCCGCCGACGCCTGGAAATAATGACGGAGACCACCGACGGTTTTCTCATTGCCGAAGCCGACATGCAACTACGCGGCCCCGGCGACATCGAAGGCACCCAACAGAGCGGCATTGCCTTCAACATGCGCATAGCCAACCTTGCCACCGACGGACAGATCCTCACCGTGGCCCGAGATGCGGCCAATGCCCTCCTTGACAAAGACCCAGAACTGACACTGCCTGAAAATCAAATTCTTGTCGAACAGCTTCACAAACATTTCGACAAGACCGTCAACTGGAGCAGAATCAGCTGACGAGCTGTCTCTAAAACAAAATATACACATTGAAACCTTATTGTGCAAAAAAAGTGCAATTCATGCTACGCTCCTTTTATAAAATCTAAATAATGTGAAAAATGCATGATTATGAACAGATTAATTTCTCCCCCAAAAAATTTTTCATTACCTTTGGCAGTATAATATTTATTCAAACCTACCAAAAATCAAATAGCAATGGAACAAACGTTAGTCATCATTAAACCGTCGGCCGTACATAGAGGCTTGATTGGAGAAGTAATTTCCCGCTTCGAAAAAAAAGGTCTGATAATTGCCGGCATGAAAATGATACAGCTGACCGATGAAATCCTTGCTGAGCACTACGCACATTTGGTAGACCGTCCCTTCTTCCCGCTTCTTCGCGATTCAATGAAGATGTCGCCGGTGATTGTAATGTGTGTAAAAGGTCTTGATGCGGTGTCGGTAGTACGCGCAATGACCGGTGCAACAAACGCCCGTAAAGCTGAACCGGGAACCATTCGCGGAGATTACAGCATGAGCGGACAACACAACATCGTACACGCTTCCGACTCCGTTGAAAACGGTATCATCGAAGTGAAACGATTCTTCAAAGAGGAAGAAATTTTTGACTACCAACCTATCACATTTAAAGTCTTCTATGCCTTAGACGAACTTTAAAAGTAAAGCTAACTGAAACTACTAACGCCAAAAACAGGAAAGGAGAAGAATGATTTTAAGCAAGCTATACAAAGCATTGGGTTTTACGGCACTCGCCCTCACTTTATGCCCGCTTACAGCAATGTCTCAAGGGTTGCGCTCCGTATCGGCCCACAACAACATTCATGAAAACCTGATTGCGTCACAACGCAACATCGAGGATCAAATCAAGCTTAATGAAACAAAAGAGTTCATGGACATCATCCTCCAAGAGGAAGATGAGCCGGAAATAGACATCTATACAGAAAGCTGGAACAGCTCGTTGGTTAATCCGTACGCCGGAGATGTAGTACCCGACAATGTTTCGATTGACGTCAGCGAATATGTAATGCCAATCCCGGGCTACATGACTTCTCCTTATGGCTATCGCCCTCGTTTCCGTAGAATGCACAAAGGAGTTGACTTGAAACTCCAAACGGGAGATACAGTAAGAGCAGCATTCAGCGGAAAAGTCAGACTTACAAAATACGAAAGAAAAGGATACGGATATTATGTAATTGTGCGCCACCACAACGGTCTGGAAACCGTTTACGGCCACTTGTCAAAATTCCTCGTTAAACCGAATCAGGATGTAAAAGCCGGCGACCCTATTGCATTGGGCGGCAGCACAGGCCGAAGCACCGGTCCTCACTTGCACTTTGAAACCCGTTTCATGGGATATGCCATCAACCCGAGTGCAATCTTCGACTTCAAAAACCAGACAACTCACACCGATACCTACGTCTTCAACAAAAAGACTTACACGAAAGCTCGTAACTACGATCCGACCGTATCGAGATATGCTGAAAACGCTAAAGCCAAAGCAAGCAAATCCTCGAAGAAAGTTTCCTCCAAGACGCATAAAGTTCGCTCTGGTGACACGCTTGGAAAAATCGCTTCAAAATATGGAGTTTCAGTTAACACAATATGCCGCTTGAACGGTATCAACACACGAACCGTGTTACGTCCCGGCAAAGTATTGAAAATAAAATAATAAGTTTTATTATCATAAAAAGGAGGAAGGGAAACGCTGAACGGCGTTTTCCTTCCTCCTTTTTATGTGTGCATGACATTGTGTTGCGAAGTACATCATTTAACTTTGCTGTGCATTTTTCAAGCCCATACTAACCGTAACTTTGCAATAGATACAAAAAACGGGAGAACATGAAAACGACAGCAATGAACCATTACCCTAATTTAGCCGGCGGAAACTGGGAACTGCCTGCACCAAGAAAATATCTCGACGAATTTGCCGAAGAGTATAAAACAACGACGATAGAGGAAAAACTCAACAATCTCGCACTTTTCATCCAACGAGGATTGAATCTGACCGCAACGGTGAAAAACTACATTGATTGTCATTCCGACTTCACCGTTGCATCCTTGAAATACACACTGATAGCCTACATTCAGAAAATGCGATGGAACAAAACCTGCAACTGGACAGACATGCTGATGATGGAAGCAGGAGAAATCGAATTGGCAGAACTCCTGCAAAAAGAATTGCAACTGCGCTACAGCCGCGAAGGTGTAATCTGTTCCGCGTGGGGCGAAAACGAAGAAATGGAGATCATCCGACGTGTTCACACGGACCAGAATGCACTAAAACAAATGCTGATGGGCATTGAATTTTCAAAAGAAATACTGCTGAGTTAGTTTTGTTTCCATTTCAACCCAATCGGTCATTTGCCCATTCATCCTAAATTTACGCTTGATGGCAAATGTATGGACTTTCAGTCCATTCTCCGTACTAATGTCCGATCTGGGATAACAAGGAAAAATCAAACCGTTTTTTATAAAAAACGACAATGCCGGCCACCTGAGAAGGCAGCCGGCATTTATACTTATCACACAGCAGAAACACTACATTTGTGCATCCAGACTGTTTACAGCCATCCTCAAAACAGAAAGACGCTCCAACAGGCCCTCGATACGGTCGAGCGGAAGCATGTTGGCACCGTCAGATTTTGCCACAGAAGGATTCTGATGGGTTTCCATAAACAGACCGTCGACGCCTGCGGCAATTCCCGTGCGGGCCATTGTTTCAATCAAATGAGGCAATCCGCCCGTAACGCCTGACGACTGATTAGGCTTCTGCAATGAATGTGTCACATCGAGAATCACCGGGGCAAACTGCTTCATCGTAGGAATACCGCGAAAGTCCACAATCAAATCCTGATAGCCGAAAGTAGTGCCGCGTTCCGTAATGGCCACATCATTGTTGCCGGAATCCTTCACCTTCTGCACGGCAAATTCCATCGCCTCCGGCGAAAGGAACTGTCCTTTCTTTATATTCACCATCTTGCCGGTCTTGGCAGCGGCAACCAGCAGCTCCGTTTGCCGGCAAAGAAATGCCGGAATCTGAAGCACATCCACATACTGCGCCGCCATAGCAGCTTCTTCAGCCGAATGAATGTCGGTCACAACAGGAATTCCAAAAGTGTCATGCACCTTTTTCAGAATTTCCAAAGCCTTGATATCGCCGATACCCGTAAAGGAGTCCACACGCGAACGGTTGGCCTTACGGTAACTTCCTTTGAACACATAGGGAATATCCAGACGTTTGGTTATTTCAGCTATGTGTCCGGCAATTTCCATTGCCATGCCTTCGCCCTCGATGACGCAGGGGCCTGCCAGCAAAAAGAAATTGTGGTTCTTTGAGTGTTTCAGTGTTTCTATCATAACTATAACTGATTTATCGTATGAATGGCGGCACAGGCAAAAACGCCTGCCGTTTCTGTTCGCAAGCGGCTGTCGCCGAGAGAAACCGGAACAAAACCGTTGCCCAATGCCGCTTTTATCTCCTCTTTGCTGAAATCGCCTTCCGGGCCAATCATAATCAGCACATCTTCTCCCTTGTGGTATTCTCTCGTAAAGATACGCCTTTCGATTTCCCTGTCGCAATAGGCAATAAACCTCCGGCCTTCAGCAGGAGCGTTGATAACATCCATTACCGGTGTCAGTTCGTCGAGTTGCGGCAAGGTCGCCTTCAGCGACTGCTTCATGGCAGAAACCACGATCTTGCGAAGCCGTTCCGTTTTCAGCACTTTTCTCTCCGAATAGCGACAAAGCACAGGGATGATACGGTCCACCCCCATCTCCGTCACTTTCTCGACCATCCATTCCAAACGGTCCATATTTTTCGTAGGGGCTATTACCACCGTTATGCGGCATCCCCAATGGGGCTTGATGCAAGTCTTTTCGAGAATGTTTACCGCACATGACTTGTTGCTGGCCGTCGCAATCTCACACAAAAACAGATTGCCCTTTCCGTCGACCACTTCTATCTGATCGCCCACAGCAAGACGCAAAACCCGCACACAATGCTGCGCTTCCTCATCGGGAAGCAGCATTGAAGTTTCTATTTCGGGTGCATAAAAACGATGCATGGCTTATCTGACTAATTTTTCAGGTGTATGTTTATATTTAAACAGCACGGCAAAAGCAATGGCAACGACAAGTGAATAGCCGGCAAACACAAGCCAAGCTGATGTCCAGTCGCCGAGCAGATACGACTGTTCGCCGACAACCTGCCATGTACAGAACTTGTCGACTACGGCTCCGGCAGCCAATGTGCCGACCGTCGCACCAATGCCGTTTGTCATCAGCATGAACAAGCCCTGTGCCGATGCTTGAATGGAAGTGTCAGTTTCCCGCTCAACGAACAAGGCACCCGACACGTTGAAGAAATCGAATGCAACGCCGTAGACAATCATTGACGTAACAAACATCCACAAACCGCTGCCCGGATCGCCCAAACCGAACATACCGAAACGGAACACCCAAGCAATCATGGCAATCAACATTACCGTCTTGATGCCATAGCGCTTCAGGAAGAACGGAATAAGAAGAATACACAACGCCTCGGAAATCTGCGACAAGGAAGTCAGCAACGTAGCGTTGTTGGCACCGAACGTATCGGCATACAACGGATTACCTTTGAAGCTGGTAATAAATGGAGTTGCAAATCCGTTTGTCACCTGCAACGACATGCCCAAAAGCATGGAAAAGATAAAGAACATGGCCATCTTCCGATTTTTGAACAGGCGGAACGCATTCAGGCCCAAAGCCTCGGAAATCGTCTTTTTTCCTTCCTTCTTTTCTATCGGACACTGCGGCAAAGAAAAACAGTAGAAGCCCAACAGCAACCCGAGAACACCGGCAACAAACAGCTGCATATAGGTATACTGGAAACGGAACACACTGTCGATGCTGAACATGAAATGTCCGTCGTTGGTCCATGTCGCACAATTGACGAACCACATCGTGACAATAAAACCGACCGTTCCCATCACACGGATAGGAGGAAAAGCCTGAATCGTATCGAAGCCTTTGCGGCGGAGGATTGAAAACGCCACCGTGTTCGACAGGGCCAAAGTTGGCATATAGAACGCCACGCTGAGTGTATAAAATGTCAGGAACAGCGAACGCTGCGGCATTTCTGCATTATAGCCGGCAGCATATCCCAAGCCCCAGCACGCCATCATGAAGACACCCGCAAGAATATGGCACACACCCAGCAATCGCTGCGGTTGGATATATTTATCGGCAATGATACCCATAATGGCCGGCATAAAAATGGACACTATACCCTGAATGGCATAGAACCAGGCAATCAGGTCACCCATACCGGCTGAACCGAGATAATTTCCTATACAAGTAAGATAAGCTCCCCAAACTGCAAATTGGAGAAAATTCATAATGACCAAACGGATCTTAATATTATCCATAGCAATTCAATTTTTCAAGTTATATAGATTTTAAACCAAGACGCTACTAAACATTATTCTTTTCCTTCTTCTCCTGAATCACCTTCTTGATTTCTGCGGCACGCTCATACTCTTCACGTTCGATGCACCGCTGCATCATCTTTTCCAGTTCCTTAACGGCAAAGCGGCTCAAGGGCACTTTTTCAGGCACTTCTTCCTCCTTTTGAGGAGCAACGTGTTCATGTCCCCCCTTCACAACGAATCCCGTTGTCTTGAGAATTTCTTCCGTAGTATATAGCGGACTGTTGGTGCGTAAGGCAATCGCCACGGCATCCGACGTGCGCGAATCAATCGTCACTTCCCGCTCGTCACGGTCGACGAACGTCAGTTCAGAATAGAAAACTCCTTTTTCAAACCGATAGATAAACACACTCTTCAAACGGATTCCGAACGCATGCGTCATCGAATAGAACATATCGTGGACCAACGGACGCGGCAATGTCACTCCTTCAAGTTTCGCAGCTATCGACTGCGCTTCCGAAGCTCCGATTACCACCGGTATACGATAGTCACCGCCCGATTCGGCCAAGAGCAAGGCATACGCCCCCGTCTGAATCTGGCTTTGTGTGATGCCCAACACTTCAAGTTTCACTCTGTTTTCCATAAGAGCCTCCTGTATAATCGATTTATTTTTTCACTTTCTGACCGGTTATCACACCGCTGCCGTAACACAGATGGCCGGTGGCGTCATAGATAACGGCAAACTGTCCGGGAGCAATACCCTGTACTTTTGATTCCGACTCAATCAGATATTCTGACCCTCCGAGCGGCACAAATTTGGCTTTCATGAATTCCGGCGTATGGCGGTTCTTGAACATAATGTCGACAGGCTCCGTCACGCCCTCCCAGGGATTGCCCGATATGAAGTGCATTTCATCGATATGAATGGTCTTGCCATACTGCTTGTCCGTATCATAACCGTTGCTGACGTATATCGTGTTGTCCTGCACATTTTTCTTGACTACATACCACGGACCGCCACTCAGGCCCAAACCCTTGCGCTGTCCGATGGTGTGAAACCAGTAGCCTTTGTGTTCGCCAATTTTCTTGCCTGTTTCGAGTTCGATAATATTACCTTTTTTCTCGCCCAAATGACGACGGATAAAATCATTGTAGTTGATTTTTCCCAAGAAACAGATGCCCTGGCTGTCCTTGCGATAGGCATTCGGCAGTTTCGACTCGACGGCAATGCGGCGTACTTCGCTCTTCGGCAGCGAACCGATAGGAAACATCAGGTGTGAAAGCTGCTCGTAGCTGATTTGCGCAAGGAAATCGGTCTGATCCTTTACGCGGTCGACAGCAGTGGCCAGATAATATTTTCCGTCAATAAAGTCGGTCGACGCGTAATGTCCGGTTGCCGTTTTTTCAAAGTCCTTGCCCCAACGCTGTTCGAAAAAACCGAACTTAATCATCTTGTTGCACATCATATCAGGATTCGGTGTCAAGCCGGCACGCACTGTCCGCAGTGCATATTCCATGACATTCTCCCAATATTCCTCATGCAACGAAACGACTTCCAGCGGCAAGCCATATTTATGCGCGATGCTTGTACACATTTCGATATCTTCCTCAGCAGAGCAGTCGCCTTCACCGTTGTCCATACCGATACGGATATAGAACAAAGTCAAGTCGTGCCCCTCCTCTTTCAGCTTGTGCACAACAACGGCGCTGTCGACGCCTCCGGAAATCAATACGGCTATATTCATTTTCTAAAGATTTCTTAGTTCGTTCAAATTTTCTTTATTAATAATATAAAGCGACAACAAATAGTCGACAGATATTCTGCCCGGACCTGCCAACAGAACAAACAGAAACATGCCGATGAACATCAGCGGCAAATATCCCGGTTGCAGAGTCATCATGATGGCATAGGATGAATCCGTAATCTGCATGGCATCAGGCAAATGATTTGCGAGTATGTGATATTCCGCAATAATCATTGAGATTATAGGCGGAATTACTGCGAAACGCGTGAAAAAACCGAATATGAGGAATGCTGAAAACAGCACCTCAATCACTATCATTGTAATTAACGAAGCCTCCGACCCCATTCCCAGCACAGAAGGGAAATGAGCAAGCATAAAGTCGTAGTTGGCTATCTGCTGCAGACCGAACTGAATAAACATTATACCGGCAAACAGGCGGATAAACAGGCGAGACAGATTGCCGTAAGAGCGGGAAGCCCCGACTATGATCATTTTTTTCAATTTCCTGTTCATGGGAGTATATTCTTTTCGTTAACTACAAATTCAAGGCGGCTTTCATCTGCGCCGTCATGCCCAGCACTTGGCTGACTGACGGAGATTTTGCAATAATTTTCTTGTCCTTCGACAGAATGTAGAGCGTAGGCTTCACACGCATATCGTAGGTCTGCTGCATATCGTCGAGTTTAGCCACGTACCAATTTTCAGGTTCACCATCCATCTTGGCATCGGGAGTCGTACCCGAATAAACCGACACGATGCTAATATTTCCATTCTTAATCAAAGCGTTGGTCGACACATCCGTATTAAGACGAAGCTTGTAGATGGAATCGTCGACCGAACCGTCGGAATTGAAAAAGACAAACACATATTCAGAAGTCAAATCATAAAGCGTAGCCTTGCCATCGCGCGGTTTTACAAAGGTCAGATTGCCGAGCTGCGTGTCCAGCTTTGAATTTGCCAATATTTTCAAATTCGTCTCCAACATCTCTTTTGTATTCTTTTCCACCTTACGGTTGTCAAGAAGTGCCTTGGCAAAAATAGAATACACGTCATCGCTCCAATGTCGCGACTGGGGAGTAAAAAGTTCGGCATCGACAAAACCCAGCACGGTGTCAAGGTTCGTCTTGTTTTTAGCAACCTTGTCAACGAACTTTTTCACGCCTTTTTCCACTTCCTTATAGTCGGCAAGCACAAAAAAGGACAGAAAGTCGCTGAATGTTTCGCGAAACGACGCCACATTCGTTATCGCTTCCTTATCCAGGGGACATTCATCCCACAGATGCAGCACCATATAGTTGGAACGCATATTGACTTTTGTCAACTGGTCGGGCACTTTTGGATATTCAAAAAGCGGTTCGACTGACTCCAGGGCTGACTGAGAATGCAGGCCGAAGGAACCGGCAAAGACAACCAAACCTACCAATGCGCTTATGACTGTTTTTATTTTCATAGAACTTCTGATATTTGTAATATAGCAAAGTTACAATCTTTGATGCAAATATGCAACGGAATTCTACCCCAAACTGGCGCGGCAACTTATAAAACACGAAATTCCGACCATTATAAAACCATGAATTCCTGCCGGATTTCTCCAACAGGAATTCATCAGTTTTATTCTAAAAAAATGTTACAGACGTCTATTCGTTGACATAAGGCTCTACCGCCGACTTCCATACCATATAGCCGTCACCCAGCAAGTGCAGGCCGTCGTTGGTCAGGCCCTTCTTCATGGCACCCGTCTTCGGGTCGACCATCAGCGAAAACAAGTCAATCCAAGTGACACCCAACTCGTCGGCTACGGCCTTCAGACGGACATTCACATCCAGAATTGTCTGTTCCTTACCAATCATCGCCTTATAGCGCTTGAAACTGTTGTCAATAGGAAGAAGACTCTGCAAATAAATCTTTGTATTCGGACTTCCCTTCTTAATCTTGACAAGCAGGTTCTTCATTGCCGTAGCGATGCTGTCGGCGCTCAGATTGTGCGACACATCGTTGACACCCCCCAACACAAATATTTTGGCGGGCTTGCCTTTCAAGATAGGTTCAAGACGGTCGGAAAAACCTTGTATGACATCCGAGGAAATGCCACGGTTCTTGACATTAGGGTTGCCCAGCAACTCGCTCCATTCGCACCCGTTAGTCTGGCTGTCGCCAAGAAAAACGATGTCGGTTGAATGAATAGGAAGTTGCTGAAACAAGGTAGTACGCTGATAATAGAATTCATTGTACTCGTATTTTTCCTGTGCCTCAGCCGCCGTCAATCCCAATACAGCCATAGCCGTTGCAAGAATCCATTTTTTCATAAATGACACCTTTCTCTTTTTAGTGTTCCGAACGATAAGCATCTACAGCCACCTTTACAGAACCGTGAAGAAGAAGCAGACGCTTAGCCTCATCGTAAGGCAGACCAAGTTCTTCAGCAACCATGCGTGAACCGCGGTCAACCAACTTGGCGTTTGTAAGCTGCATGTTCACCATCTTATTGCCTTTCACACGGCCCATCTTGATCATGACGGAAGTAGTAATCATGTTACAAATCATTTTTTGACCTGTACCTGATTTCATACGGGAGCTACCTGTCACATATTCCGGACCGACAATCATCTCGATAGGAATTTCGGCCACTTCAGAAACAGGAGCGTCAGGATTGCTCGTGATGGCAGCAGTAAGCAAGCCATGAGCACGTGCTTCCTTCAAGGCACCAATCACATAAGGAGTTGTACCGGATGCGGCAATACCGATAACCGTATCCTTTTGATTTACCTTATAGGCTTCGAGATCCTTCCAACCCTGTGCCGTATCGTCCTCAGCATTTTCTACCGGATTACGCAGAGCAATATCCCCACCAGCAATCAGACCGATTACCCAAGAAGGGTCCATTCCGAATGTCGGAGGAATTTCAGAGGCATCCAAAACGCCAAGACGGCCGGATGTACCGGCACCGATATAGAAAATTCTACCGCCTTTTTTCATCCGTTCAACAATTCCGGTAACGAGCTTTTCAATCTGCGGGATAGCCTTAGCCACTGCATCGGCAACCTTGTGGTCTTCCGTATTGATTTCTTCCAGAATCTCGCGTACGGACTTTTTCTCTAAATCGTTGTAAAGTGAAGATTGCTCACTAATCTTTACAAATGCCATAGTTTCTAATATATTTAATTTGAATGATATTTTACCAAACCTTCCATCGGACTCTTGATGATTGTTCCGATAGTAATGTCGAGAGCCTTAGCAGCTTCAGCCAACACATCCTTGTAGTAGAATGCTACCGAGCCGACAAAATTGACAGGCATGGACTTGTAATTCTTGTAGTTCTCAATGTTACGGACAAAGAACGACTTAAATGCATTCAGCACAAGACGGTGAATGGCCGGTTCTTCGATGTTCTTGATCAAGAACGGCGACAAGGAAGCCAGGAAGCGGTTAGCGGCAGGCTTCTTGTAGACACCTTCAATAATTTTCTGGCGGTCAAGGTCGTATTCAGCCAAGAACTTGTCGCACAGTTCCTTCGGCAACTGATTTTTGAGCACATCACCGACAAGCAGTTTGCCCAAAACGGCGCCACTGCCCTCATCGCCAAGGATATATCCCAGCGGCGACACATTGTCGACAATTTCTTTACCGTCATAGTAGCAAGAATTGGAACCTGTTCCCAAAATGCAGGCAATGCCCTCTTTCTGACCGCACAAAGCACGTGCGGCAGCCAGCAAGTCGCTGTGAACCTCAATCTTTTTTGCGGTAGGCACATTGTAAGCAATTGCACGGCGTACGTTAGCGCAAATGTCATCAAAAAGACAGCCGGCACCATAGTAATACACACTTTCAATGGCATATCCTTTTACTTTCTCGGCCAACTCTGACGCAAGCGTATTACGAATCTGCTCTTCCGTCATCAAAAGAGCATTAATACCCGATGTGAAAATCTGTTCTACTACTTTCCCATCATTCACTACACACCAATCAATCTTGGTGGAACCACAATCTGCAATTAAAATCATATCTTTATGTAAATTTTCTTTTTATACAAAATGTAACCGATAGACCAATTTATGGCTATAAATACAAGTGCATAGACCAAAGAGGCAAATGTCTTGTCGCCGAACCACGTTACAAACGCTTCGGAATACAGCCAAGTGTGAATTGAATGGCCACCTATGGGTACAGTGTTGAACAAAATGCCCAGGACACCTCCCAGAACATACATGAACAACGGATTGACGCCAAATGCTTCAAAAAATCTTGTCCATTTTTTATAGCCCTTAATGTCAATAATCCAAATCAATAGCGCAAGCAGACTGGCAGCCAAGCCACAAGTAGTCAGGGCAAAAGTCGGAGACCAGATCTTTTTGTTGATTGGAATTCCATAACTGAACAAAAAGCCAACAAAGGTAAGAATAGTTCCAATAATAAAGAAATTCATTACCCGTAAATTATTATCCTTAACATTGACAATGATTTGTCCGCAACAGAAACCTATCAGCACATGGGCAATAGAGGGCAATGTGCTCAACAAGCCTTCCGGGTCGATTGGATAAGTGTGGCGCTGGAAAATCTGCAATGAATATTCCGACGAACTTTGAACGGTTCCAATCATTGAGGACACCGTGTCCTTATAGAGATGGGCATCGCCAAACAGTGCATGGTCGACAGTATAAATAATGTTGTCGAGTGAAAATTCAAGGCCGTTGAAAAGCAGCAGTATTGCGCTGTAAACGACAAGAATTCCACCAATAATATAGGGAATACGCACATGCTTTACGGTAATGGCTATGATGGAAGCGGCGCAATAGCACAAGGCAAGACGCTGCATGACACCCAAAATACGCAAGGAGCCGAAGCTGTTGGCGGCATGGAGTATCCGCTCACCCAACGGCAATGTCTCGTCGGCACCGGACAGTCCGTAACAGAACCTGCTGAACCAGCCGATGGCTAAACCGATTAAAAATATTACAATGGTGCGCTTCACAATTTTCACCAATGTGGCATGGGAATAGGTGAAGTTATATTTCCGCAGCGAAATGTAGGTGGAAATACCCATGATAAACATGAAAAATGGAAACACCAGATCGGTTGGAGTCAGCCCATGCCAGCTGGCATGTTCCAAGGGTGCATAAATTGCGCCCCATGAGCCGGGATTATTCACCATAATCATACCGGCAATCGTGATACCGCGAAGGATATCGAGCGCAAGTATACGCTTTGAGGTTTTCTTGATAGGTTCAGTTGTTGTCATCAATTATTATGCTTTTTTGGTTGTACATTCATCTACCAGATACACAATAGACTGATACGGAATACCAGAATTTGTGCTCAACCCGATTTCACACGTACGGCTATTGGAGAAACCACGCTTAACGTGTGCCTTTTCAAGCTGCGGACGCAATTTGCGCAATGCGTAGCGGTTGACTTCCGGATGCGTAAAACCACGGTCGCCGGCAAATCCGCAACAGCCTACTTCTTCTGGTATCATCACGTTCGATGAGCAAAGCCGTGCCAGTGCAAGGAACTTCTTTTCAAGGTTCATGTGACGTGAAGAGCAGGTGATGTGCAATGCAATCGGCTCGTCGGTCTGCTTGAATTCGAGATGTTCAGCCAGGAAGTCGTAGATGAACTCAACGGGTTCATACAACTTCAGTCGCTTCATCACTTCGCGCATGCGGTGCAGACACGGACTCTGGTCGCACAAAATCGGGTATTTGCCTTTCTCCGAGGCTTCATACAGAGCGTCTTCCAGTTCTTTCGCCTTACGGTCGGCAATGTCAAGCATACCCTTGCTCACCCAAATCGTACCGCAGCACAGATTTTTCATATTCTTCGGGAATATCACTTCATAGCCGGCCTTTTGAATCAGCTCAACCGTCTTGTCGATTAGTGGAGTTTTCACTCCGCCCTTTGCCGTATGTCCCATGGTCTGGTTGATACAGCTCGGGAAATAGACCACTTTCCGCGGCGATGCCGTCTGGGCAATTGCATGCGGATAATAGGCCTTAGGCATAAACGGTGTCCACAACGGGAAACCTATCTTGTGCAACGCACTGCCAACAGCCGTTACACCCTTGTCGCCCAATACGCTTTGGGCCGCAGATGCCACAGAAAGCACGGGACGAAGCGAAGCCTTGACTAAAGAGAAATTATTGGCTGCGAAATCACCCGTCTTGTATCCGAGACTGCCCTTGGGAAGAGCCGCACTACGAATGTCGTGTATCATTTCGCCCGTATTGATTTTCATCGGACAGGATGTGCTGCACAATCCGTCGCCGGCACAGGTCTGATTGCCCAGATATTTGAATCCGTCCTCCAGACGTTTCAGGCGTTCAGGATCTTCGCCCGTCGTTTTCAAGCGGGAAATTTCACGTTGGATAATGATACGCTGACGCGATGAAATGGAGAAACCGCAAGTCAGACAGTTGACTTCGCAGAAACCGCATTCGATACAACGGTCAACGTGAGGATTGGTCAACGGCATCGGTTTCATGCCCTTTATGAAGCATTCGGGGTCGTCGTTGAAGATGACACCAGGGTTAAGAATACCATCCGGGTCGAACAGCTGTTTCACAGCCTTCATGATGCCAAAAGCCTTCTCGCCCCATTCGCTTTTCACAAACGGAGCCATGTTACGTCCTGTTCCGTGTTCGGCCTTCAACGAGCCGTCGTATTTGTCAATGACAAGTTTTTCCACCTCCAGCATGAGGTTCTTGTATTTGTCGACTTCTTCCTGCGTGTCGAACGACTGGGAGATGATAAAGTGGTAATTGCCTTCGAGGGCATGACCGTAAATGCAGGCGTCGTCATACCCAAACTTCTCGAGCATTTCCTGCAAATCGAGCGTAGCTTCCGGCAAGTTTTCGATATGGAAAGCCACATCTTCAATCAAAACGGTAGTGCCCAAACGGCGAGTACCGCCTACCGACGGGAAAATACCCGAACGGATGGCCCAATATTGGGAATATTCTTCCGGCTTGTCAGTAAAGTATGCCGGTTTATAGAGTTGGAAAGGTTCCAGAATTTTCTTTATTTCAGCAATGTTGGCTTCCAATTCCTCTTTCGTGTCGGCCTTTGTTTCGGTCAATACGGCTGTCAAACCTTCGCCGGTGGTATCATTGACGGACGAAAGCGACTTCTTGTCGAGCAGCTCGGCACCGTGAACCGGTCCTTTCTTCATGGCAACGACAGCACGGCAAGCCTCCTTGATGTCGGAGAAATACAGCATCGCACTGGCAGAATAAGGATAAAGGTGTCCGGTAGCCATGGTAGCTTCCGAGAGGAATGCCAATGTTCCTTCCGAACCCACCATCAAGTGGGAGATAATTTCAAACGGGTCGGTATAGAGCACGAAAGGATAAATGTTCAAACCCGTTACATTTTTAATGGAATACTTATAGCGGATACGCTCTGACAGCTCCTTATCGGCGGCTATCATATCGCGCAATTCCTCGATTTTTCGTATAAAATCAGGATGAGAGCGTCGGAATGCGGCCTTGCTTTCTTCATTGCCGGTGTCGAGTACAGTTCCGTCGGCAAGCACAATGCGGACTGATTTCAGAATCCGGTCACTGTTTGCATGAGTTCCGCAGTTCATTCCCGAAGCATTGTTCATAATAATACCGCCGACCATTGCCGCCTTCTTGGAAGCAGGGTCAGGGCTGAAGATTCTGCCATGCTTCAGCAGAATCTGATTGACACGTTCGCCGATAATGCCCGGCTGAACGGTGATGGTCGATGCGTCTGCGGAAACGGAATAGTCCTCCCAATTCTTACCTGCAACGATTAGGATAGAATCACTGATTGCCTGCCCCGACAAACTGGTTCCCGCGGCACGGAAAGTCACCGGCAATTTCATCCGATGGGCAATTTCCAAAAGTTTCGACACTTCCTCTTCGTTCTTCGAGCGAACCACAATTTGCGGAATCATACGATAGAAGCCGGCATCGGTTCCCCATGCCAGACGGCGCAAATCATCGGTATACACTCTGTCCTTAGGTATAAATTTCTGAATTTCGTTAAGATAAGACTGATACGTTTCCTTCATTTCCTTAATAGAAATTTATCACACAGCCGCCAACCAAAGGGCGACGGCTGTGTGCAATGATGTTATTTATATAAATAATACTTACTTGACTTGGCTTTGAAAGCAGCGGCATCTTTCGTCCAATAGTCAATGATGTCGCTCACTTTGTAGTTCTTTGAAAAGCGTAAGCGAATCTGGTCGGTTCCGCACACTTTGTCAAACATATTGAAACGGCTTTTGTCAGTTGTCGTTTCAAAAATTTTCTTATCGGGATACATTTCAGCCAATACCTGCATTGCATAGAACTGCAACAAGGTGAGGCTTGATTCCGGCGTATCGTCGATATAGAATTGAATACCCTGCAAGTTCTCGCCCTTTCCGGTTGAATAGAACGGCTTGATGTAGATGGCACGGCATTTTACACCCGGAAGATTAAGAGTATTCATACGGGCGGCGAACTGTTCGGCATTAATCCAGTCGGCACAAATCAACTGGAACGGCAACGTGTAGCCGACACCGATTGAAACATAATAAAGTTCACCCAAAATACCCGTAGCAGGATAATAATAAGAGGTTACAGGCTGAGGAATGTGAGGAGAAGGGAGAATCCAAGGCATGCCGGTCTTGTCGAATGTCATGTCGCGGGTCCAGCCTTCCATCGGTACGACAGTCAGTTTGGCCTGCTTTCCTCCGGCCACCATTCTTTCACCGTTCAAGTAGCGGGCCATCTCACCCGGCGTCAGACCGTAGAGATACGGAATCTTGAACTGGCTGACGAACGAATAGAATCCGTCCTCCACCAAATTACCTTCCACACGGTTACCGCCAAGAGGGTTCGGACGGTCGAGAACGACAAATTCCACATCATTTTCAGCACAAGCCTCCAATGCAAGACCAAGCGTGCTGACGAATGTGAACGAACGGCAACCGATGTCCTGAATGTCGTAGACCAAAGCATCAATGCCCTTCAGCATTTCAGCTGTCGGCTTTTTTGTCTTTCCGAAAATGGAATAAACTTTCACCCCGGTTGCAGGGTCAACAGAGTTTCCAAATTCGTCGCCTGCATGAACATCGCCGCGTACGCCATGTTCCGGGCCGAACAATGCAACCAATTCAACATTTTCAGCATCGTGAAGAATGTCGACTGTCGACTTCAAATTGTTGTCGACACCTGTCGGGTTGGTAATCAGACCGACACGCTTGCCTGCCAATTCCTTGAACCCGTGGTCGCGAAGCACCTCCACTCCCGGCTTCACCTGAGCGGTAGCAACGAGAGAGGCTGCGCACATTATAATTGCTGTCAATATATTTTTTTTCATACCTTTTTAATGTTTAGCACCATAGCTCGGGTCAATATGACGGCGTACAAGAGCCGTTACAAGCCACGTTGCAAGGTTACAACCAAGTACCCAGAAGAAGAAATTCACATAAGAGTTGCCCAAAAGCACTTCCTTAATCCAACCGGCAGCCATACCCGGGAGCATCATTCCCAATGCCATAAATGCCGTACAGATAGCATAGTGGGAAGTCTTGTAGGGACCTTCAGCAAAGTACATCATGAAAAGCATGAATGCTGTAAAACCAAAACCGTAGGCAAATTGTTCAAGGATGATGGCAGAAAATGTTATCACCTTACCGCCTACAGTGCTGTAATCCGGCTGAACGGTAGAAAGAATCACATAGGCTACGCAGTTGAGCGATGTGGCAAGTGCCATCGGCCAAATCCATTTGCGAAGGCCTCCGTGAGAAGCACAGATACCACCGATGATACCACCCACAGTCAAGCCGATGATGGCAAGCGTACCATAGGCAAAACCTACTTCTGTCTGCGTCATGCCCAGTCCGCCTGCTTCGCGTGAAGCCAACAAGAACGGCTGACAAAGTTTCACCACCTGTGCTTCAGGCAAACGGTAAAGCAACATGAAGAGCATTGCCAGCACCACATGTTTTTTCTTGAAGAAGGTGACAAACGAACCGGCAAATTCCTGAAGAATTCCACCAATGCTTTTTGCCTTGATGTCACCGCCAACGGCCATATCGTTTTTAGGAGTCGGAAGGATGAACAGGTGCCAAATGGAAACCACGGCAAAGAATGCAGCACAACTGGCAACAGTCCACATCCAGGCGTGAGCCGTATCGAAATAGGCCTCCAAAGCTCCGGCAATCATCACAAGACCTCCCTGACCGAACACATTGGCACAACGATAGAATGTCGAACGGATTCCGACAAACATACTTTGCTGGTTCGGGTTGAGGGCAATCATGTAAAAACCATCGGAAGCAATATCATGAGTGGCTGAACAGAATGCAGTGATGAAATAAAAGAACAGACAAAGGGAGAAGGCACTTACAGGCACGCCTGCAGCGATTTCTGCCTTCGTAGGCAACGGCATCGTAAATGCAATGCAGGCCAAACCGACAGCCACGCAGATCTGCATGACCACAGTCCACCAGCGTTTAGTTTTGATGATGTCGACAATCGGACCCCAGAACGGTTTGATAACCCAGGGCAGATAAAGCCAACCGGTATAGAGGGCGGCATCGGTTTCCGACATTCCAAGCTGCGTGAACAGCACCATTGTCACCATATTGATGAAAATAAAAGGAATGCCTTGTGCAAAATATAGTGTGGGAATCCATGCCCACGGATTTCGTGTTGCAACTTTTTCCATTTCTTGTTTATTTTGAATAAAGTTCGGTTATTTCTGAGTTAATGAAATAATGCTGGAGAATCTGACGATAGTTGTAGCCTTTTTCGCCCATTACTGCCGCTCCAATCTGGCACAAACCGACACCATGTCCCCAACCGGCACCTATCAAAGTAAACTTCGACGGAATTTCACCTTCCTTACCCTCTTTTTCAACTACAAAAGCCGAGCTGTAAAGATGTGAAGGCGACAACGTACGGCGGATTTCAAGTTCCTTGCCGATAATCTGTGTCTTTTTTGTTCCTACAATTTTCAAACGATACAGACGGCCCGATGTTCCGCGTGCTACCGGTATCAGATCCAAGATTTCTCCATAGTCAACACCCGAACGGCTCTTGATGAGCGCAGCCAGCTCTTCCTGCGTATATTCCACTTTCCAACGGTAGAAATCGGTAGTTTCCTGGTCGTAGCTGTTCAACACTTGCGAAAGAATCTTCTTGTCGTGTGTGTTACAGAAAGCCGCAGGTGCATTCAGAATCCACTCGCGGGCATTCTCCTCAACAGTCAAATCGGGGAAATCCATTGGATTCTCTCCGTCGCGACGGGCTACGAGATAATCATAGTGCTTCGGTTCCCAGCAGTTTTCGAATTCTTCAAAAACACCGCCACACGATTTGGAAAAACGCGCATCGCAAAGCACACCGTTGTAAGTGAGCACCTGCCCCCATGTAGCCTTGATAGCCTCGCGAACCTTGGCTGTCGACTCACGGGTGATGCCCTGATAGCGCTGGCAGTGGTCGTCGGCACAGACGTCGAAGTTCACATGGTCCTCACGGTCGTACCATTTCACCAGTTCGGTGTCGGTCTGCGTGCAGGATGAGTACTCGCCGCTGTTGTCGGTCAACTGCTTGTTCTTTTCGATTTGCGCAAGAAGCCAGCTGCGGGAAATGACAGCATGGGCCTTGAGCAACTCCAACGAGGCTGTGGCGCTCATTTCGGAAGAAATGACGCTCAACAAGTATTCCTCAATCGGAAGAACATTGATAGCAGTCACCTGGTTGTTTTCGACAATCAGATGCAATGAGCCGCGAAAAGACTGATTTTCCTTACGTTCCCAGTGGAAATTGACACCGATAGTAACGTCGCAAAGTTCAAAATAATCTGTTTCGACATTGCCCGGTACAAATTCTACGGTGTCAAACAGTTGCCCGTTCCAAAGCACTTTTCCGTCCTTTATTTCGGCCAACTGTTCGCCTTTCACGGGTTTCCCGTCGACGAAATATTCCGACGGGAATATAAATCTAATTGACGGCTCATTCATTATGCCGACTTTCACTTGCGGTTGTGACATAGCAATAGGAGTATTTTTCATTTAAGTTTGTTAGCAATTTCTTCAGCCTCAGCTTCGCTCAAGCATACCTCATCAAGAATAGTCTGGATGTCGGCGGCTGAAATTTTTTCAAAGTCCTTTTCAAGCGGAGTGATAAAGACACCGCCCATATCAACGGAAGCCGGACTGATAAGAATATTGGCATCGCCCTCGGCAAAATAGCAGGTCGGACGGTGGAGCTTGCGCGGGAACACAACAAGATACCAGGTTCCCTTTTCAAACCAGCAAAGAATGTTCAGCATTGGCTCAACTTCGCCCTCCGGAACCGTAAGAGCGCCATACAGTTGTCCGAACAGCGACACACCCGTTTCGACATCCGTAGTACGGATAAGGAAACAGCTTTCGGCCAATCCCTTCACGAGACACAATTCGCCCTTGTCGGCCTTGACAACCACTTCTGTCTTTGCTGAAAGGATATCCTCTTCAATAGGCATGAATCCGCGGTTACCGGCCTGGAAGTGCATGTGGTCAGGAGCAGAAGCGCCACATTTAGGACCGTTGTAGAACAACGTATATTCTTCCAAATCCCTGGTCAAGTTCATCATGTCGGCTATACGGCCTTGAATTTTCTGATCCGTATGGCTGTTGTCAGGAATTGTCAGATGCTTCGGGAAGATTGGGAACGGATTAATCAATACCGTATAACCGTCCCACGGCAGTCCTTCCTGGACTGCCGGACGATTAGACTCACACAAGAAGCACTTGCGTTCCTTAAGGGATTTAGCGTCGACCTTGGCTGCAGAAGAAACGATGCGAGCCGGGTTAAACTGCACTTTTACAGTGGAATTTCTGACGGTAAAACTTTTCACCTTAACGCCTTTGAGTGCTTCAAAATTGTTTTTTGCAGTGTCCCAAACGTTCAATTGCTTTTCAATGAACGAACGGACGATATCTTTGTTTACTGTCATTTTTTGACTTTATTTCTTTTTATTTAAAGCGATACGTGCTTGAAGTTCCCAAGTACGGATACGGTCCTTGTACAAGTTGTGGGCGTTCATCTTCGTTACATCAAGAGATGCATCGGAGTTGTCGTCCCAACGACGGCACAAGTAAACTACGTCATAAACACGACCAATCTGGTATTCACGAGAGAAGTTCAAACCCAGCGCGTAGTCTTCACCATAGCTTGTGTTCGGCACTTTCACTTCGCGGAGAACCGGAGTATAGAATGCACGCGGAGCGCCCAAACCATTGATACGCAATGCGTTGTTGCGTCCGTTTTCCGGTGTCCATTCCTTGTGGTCGATGATACCCGGAGCAATCATGTTCATGTTGAAATCGGTCATCATATAGGTACCTACTACCATTGCACAGTTCTGTTCGTAGAATGCATTGACCATAGTAGTCAATGTGTTTTCATCCTTATAAACGTCATCACTGTCCAACTGAACGGCAAATTTACCACATTTTTCGTGATGAACACCCATATTCCAGCAACCACCGATACCCAAATCGTTACGTTCAGGGATTATGTGAATGACACGTTCGTCGTTTTTGAATTCGTCGATTGCCTCTGTTGTACCGTCTGTTGAATGGTTATCGATAACAATAAGGTTGAACTTGAAGTTTGTTTTCTGTGCCAAAACCGATTTGATGGCATCGCGGATAGTGCGGATACGATTACGTACCGGAATAATGACAGAAGCTTCATATTCGAAATTGCCGGCGCTGAATTCGATTTTCTTGAATTCAGGAGCAAGATAACCGCCGATAGCTTTCAAATGGGCAGTACAAGCCTGTTCCATTTCGATTTGCACGCCACGGTTTTTCGGATCAACATAGTCGAAAATCTTTTCACCGCTCTTGCGAGTATCGAGTTCTACATCTGAGTAGAGGTATTCATTGATGTGAACCAATTCAGCTTCCTGAGAAATTTTCAGGCGGACATCGTAAAGACCTGCAAATTCATATTCCTTGTCAATCTTGGCAACTGCATTCTTGAAAACAGCGGCATTGAAGAAAAGGACAGAACCGAAGTCGAAATCGTCACGGAGACTACCCTTCTGATAGTCGATAACCGGAGCATTATTGCGAGTTTCGCCAACAACATTGTAGTGGTCGGCGTAAACCATACCGGCAGCTGAATCGTTGGCAATACGAACCATACGTTCGATAGCAAACATTCCGAATTCCAAGGTATTGAATTTGGTGTAAAGCAACACATAATCGGCATCGGCCTTTGCTGCGATTTTCTTCATCGTATCGCTGCTGTTCAAGCCCTTGATTTCAATTTTCTCACAACCTTCAACTTCGCCTTCAGCATCGGCACCAGCCAAAAGATAAATATTATTCACTAATTCGCAAGCTTTCAAACCTGCAACCGTAGCCTTAACCTGCTCAGCGTTAAGAAACGGGATAAAACAATTGATTGTTCTCATATTTATATAATGTTTCTATTCGTTACTATAACTCATATTTATTTATTGAAAAACTCAAGCACTTCCTTCATCAACGTATTGCGGGCGTCGTCGCTCTTGATGGTTTCAAATGGGAAACCTACGATGCAAGTCTTATAAGTGTCAAAGTCATTGACAACTGCCGCAGGAATATTGTTTTCCGTATAGCGGAGCAGTGCGCAACCTTTGTCGTCGAAAGTCGGATACAGAGCGTCAGGCGATTCAACGGCATAGAAATCGGAATTCAATGTCGTGTAATACTCCAGATTCAAGTCTCCGAAAGAATCGAAATAAGTCGGAACCATATAAGCCTTGCCCATGATGCTCGCCTGACCGATACGCCATTTGTAGCCTAACACATCAGAAGCGAACTTACGGGTTTCTTCTGTAGCCTTCTTGTTGTCCCAAACGTCGGTTGCCACGTATGCACCGGAAATCAAGATGTCACCGCCGTTTTCACAGTAGGCTTTGACGGCATTTTGCAATTCAGGAGAATAGATTTGGTACATGTCAGGCTTTTCGCCTCTACCCGACTGAGTTCGTTTCTGCTTGCCCAAAATCAAGTCGGTCATACCGTATTTCTTCATGTCGTATCCCGACTCAACCGATTTCAACGAAGTGGAAACAAATGAATAGCCGGCATTCATGATAGCTTCGCCGTGCATGTAAGGATAGTCAAACGTGTTTCCGGCAACCACCTTGTCTTCGTAGTTGGCACGACTTGCTCCGAAACCTGACGAATCGTCGCTTGTCCAAGGCACTTCACGGCGGAATTCGTACATGTCACCGATGAAGCAAATGTCAGACTTATAAGGTACGCCGCCGTCACGGGAATCATAGAAACCGGCGATACCGTTATCAAAATCAAAGGAATCAGGAGCGGAAACGCGGGTGAAACCGTTGACAACAAGCACGTCGCCTTTCGACTCCTTAGCCACGCCCAAAGCCAGAATTTCTGACGGGAAGCTCAAACCTCCGTCGTTCATCGCTACAACTTTATAGCTATGAATAAGGTTGTCGTTCACCGTTACTTCGTAATTCGTTGAAGAAGTCACAGCCAACTGACGGAAACCACCGTCGGCAACCCGTTCGTAAATCACGTAGGCTGTAGGTTGTGCACGGTCGCACAACGTATCAACGGTTTCTTTCCAAGAGAGGACAAACTTGTTTGCATCCTTCTTGTCAATGGCAAAACTGTTGACCGGTAGCGGTTGTATCACATAATCGTCCTTGCCTTCCATTTTCGCAAAGAACTGTACCATGCCTTTGTAAATGGCACGGCTGACCGTGAAACGGAATTTCGGGTCAAGGCCATAACGCATGTCGGCAAAATTCTGGTGCGACAGGAGTTCGAGCAACATTGTCGGCACTTCCGGAACACGGGCCTCAAAATAGGAAGCATCCCACATTCCACGACGTGCCCACTGCGAATCGAATTGAGCACGGACATCATTAACAATGTTCGTCATCACATAGTTTGTCAGCTGATGCGATACCATACGGTCCGTACCATTGACATACTTGTCGCCATTATTCGTAAAGTAGATACCCAATGTTCCAATGATGGTATTGTCCATTGTCGTACCAGCATCCGAGTGGAATGCAAATGCAAGGTCGACAGGGATGTTCAAACCCTTGTTGTTAGGCAGAACATCGGATCCGCCAGCCAGGTAGTTGACCCATGTGCCTCGACAGCGGTAATCGTCTGTATAATCGTTAGCTCCCTTGGAAGGAGAATAGACAGAATCAGGGATTCCGGCCCATTGCAACCAATAGCGTGCTCCTTCCGTATAGCGAGGATATCCGCTCACTTTATAGACACTCTTTATTCGTGACTTCACTTCCTTAGCCTCTGTCTTGTCGGCATCGGCACTCTTCACATTTTCCGTTACGACATCCGACACTTTCCGGGCAATATTACCATAACCTCCACCGATTTTAACGGCATCGGCAGTCACGATTCTACCACCTTTTTTCGACTCATTGCTGAGAGAAACCAGTGTCTGCTGTCCTTTCTTGAAGAAGAAGTGACCCAAATATATCCATGTGCCGCTACCCATTTTCTGATTGATGACAAACTGACGGTCGCCACCGGCTTCATGAACCGTATAGTGGGCGTCTTCCGTACTGTTAGGCAAAGTAGCATAGGAAACATAAACGGCGTATTCGCCATCCTTTGGAATGGAAGCCGACCATTTTGCCATTGACAACTGTTTGCCTTTGGACGTTTGAACGGTACGATATGTACCTTGCTTGAACGGATTGTCGAAACCTTCATAAACCTTTTTCAGGTATGCAAAACCGGCATCCGAACTTTCCGCCCAGGAATATTCTCCACCCTGCTCGGTATATCCGCCATTGGCAGCCAGTCCGCCGTTGTTGTCTATGATGATTTCAACATTGTTCGTATCGCGTTCACGCGGGCTCATGACATACGCTCCGGCATTTTCCAACATCGGCATCAGGTAGGGAATCACATAGCTTTGAGTGTAAAGGTCCTCCACCGTCTGGAAAATACGTGCACGCTGCCATTCCCAACGGTTTTCCTTCTGTTCGAAATACCATCCGTGGCTTTGCCACATGGCTATGATTTTTCCGTCAAGACCTTTTTTCGGATGACGTGTATTATCAACCTCATAGATGAACGGCTGATGTTTTTTCGATTTTTTATAGTCAAATTTAGCTTCCGGCAAAAAGTCGGCCACATCACGCCCCTCAACAGTCAGTTTCAATTTATAGCCGGCATATTGAGCAGGGAGCTTCTCACGCACCATCGTTTCCACATCTTTCAGATAACTGTCGGACATGGGAATATAGCCGAAGATTTTGTTGAAATCCAAGCTTACAGTTTTTTTCTTTTGGTCAACAGCGGCACTTGCCACTTTCACTTTGCCAATTTGCAAAGTTTCAGGCAACGACTGATTTAACACTACATTTATCGACTCATTGGTTAATGAGTCCAACGGAGTAATACCCGCTTCGCATAATGCGGCACTTGCCGCCATCATTGCAAAAATAAAAGCCCTGCGCACGATTATGAATTTTAAGGTCGTTTTTATTTATTTGAGTATATATGCGCAAATTTACTACAAACTGATTAGTTCATGAAAATTTAGATTAAGGATTTATTCAAAGCCAACATTATTTAATATTTGGCTACATTATTTTAGTTTTGCATTTATAGCCCTGTGGCATGGTACTTCACCAATCCGGGCACCGAACTCGGCAAAATCTTCTGAATGGTAATGCCATACTTTTTCGCCACCTCTGTCAATACCCCAGAATAAGCACAGGCATTCGAGCCGACAAACGACACATTCTGTCCGGCATAGTCATACTGCAACACATTGCGGACAAAAAAGGCATCGATACTCGAATACACCAGATTATAGACATAATCCACATCCAGTTTGTCCATCAGGAAACGGGAATACGTACTCAACGCCGTGTTCGGAATCGGATTATCGTAAACCGACGACATGATTTCATCAGGCGTTAGCTGCAAATACTCATAGAACGAGTTGCGCAAATGAGCCGGTGCAATATCTTTCAGACAGTCGCTTACGAACAATTTTCCGATATATGCCCCACTCCCCTCGTCACCAAGTATGAATCCCAATGACTTCACGTTTTTAACTACGCCTTTTCCATCGTAATAACATGAATTGGAACCACTGCCCAGAATACAGGCAATTCCTTTTTCGTGAATCAGCAACCCTCGAGCAGCCCCCAGCAAGTCGCTTTCAACCGTAACAGGAGTCTTAAACTGGGCAACCAACGAAGCCTCTACGATTTTTTTCTTTTCAGCATTCGAGCAACCGGCCCCATAGAAATGAATATGCTCCCAGCGCTTTTTGAAAAATGCATCGGAAAGTTCCAAACGAATTGTATGGCTAATATCGCGACGTGTCAAGAAAAACGGATTCAATCCTTTTGTAAAGGCATGTTCTACTATATCGGTACCATCAACTAAAATCCATTCTGTACGGGAAGCACTGCTGTCTGCTATAATTTTCATAGAGTATTAAAATTGAGTATACGTTCCACAAAAATACGAAAAATTTAAACACAAGCCTATATTTACAAGAACTTGTGCTTATGTTTTACAGCACTGATAAACAACAAATGCAGCCCATTTAGGCTGCATTTGCTGATATTTGGTAAATAAGCATTAGTGACGCACTACTACTTTCTTCGTTGCAAAACCGTCGTTGGTGTAAATCTTAGCCACATAATTACCGGTTGGCAATTCGCTGACATTCACCACGTTTCCACTGGCCTTCGCCATCAGTTTGCCGTCGATTGAATACAGTTCAACTCCGGCGATAAACGAGTCGGCATTGACGATAAGAAGCTCGCTTGCCGGATTCGGATACAGGCGGAGACCTGCAATCTCAATGTCGTTCACGCTTGATCCGGCACCGCCTACGGAAACATTGTCGACATAGACTGTTCCAGTTTTGCTGATCTGACCGCCGGCCTGGGCTATTTCAAATCCCTTCAGCGTGTATTCCTTTCCGGCTTCCAGAACAGTCAGGTCAACGGCGCAACTATGCCAGCCAATATAGCCCAGATCGCAAACCTTCACCTTCACATCGGCACCTTCGGCAGTTGTAAAGTCTGCGTATAGGACATTGTTGCTGACATCACCGTAAACTTTCACGCCCAAGGCGTCGGCATTCGTGAACTTACGTTCAGGTACTGTTGCAAAACCGTAAACGGCATTACCGCCTTCCGTGGAAGAGAACGTATAGGTAAGTTTGCTGGATGCCGTTCCCTCGAGTTTCGTGGACGTGTTGCGGGCGGCTGCCACTGCCGTCGTTCCGACACTGGATTCCGCATCGGCAACCAGAACATCGGCATCGTCCATACCGTTGACTTTGGCAAAATCAGCATACTCTTCCGACGCATCGACAGCCACGAACTGGTATGTCTGAGGACCGGAGATCTTAATGCCGTATTGGTCTCTCAAGTCGCCGGACACGTTTACCGTATAAGTGGCACCCGGAACCAGGTCTTTCGTCAAGTCTACCTGATAGTAGCCGAATTCATCCGTGGCCTTGCTCACTTTTCGTGTACGTGAATTTCTTGCCAGTTCCGTACCCTGGGCATCCGTTACAACGATTTCGTCGTCGATTGTCAGCGTGTAAGGCTGCTTGTCGAAACGGAAATTGATCTTTGCTCCGTCGTAATGAACCTTTTCGTCCTTGCCCGGGCAGGCTGCCAATATTTTCATCTCGTTATAGTCATTTGTCATGAACTTCAAGACGAAGTCTTCCGTCATCGAGATGTTTTCCGGATGCTTTGCCTCCTTCTTCAGAACAACAGTATAAAGCGTGTTGGTTTCATAAGAACGCTTCGGAGTAAACACCAGCGTTGCATACGAATCTTCCCATGTCAAATCGCCTTCGACTGCCGGAGTAATCGAGAAGTTTTCCTCTACCGACTGCGGATCCATATCCCAGTTGAACTTCAGAATTACCGGCGTGTTGCACAGAACTGCATCATCTCCTTCATTCCATACCGGTGAATATTCCACAACTTCCGGCGGAGTGTTGCGGATTCGGTCCATATAGACATTTTCGTAAGTCACCTTGTTGGCTTCTACAACCACATCAATTTCCTTGTCGCGATATTCCGGATGTGTAAACTTCAATTTATAGTTGCCCGGAGCTACGCTCTTGAACAGATATACACCGTTGGGAAGGTCCTGAGTGGTATATGTTTCGATTTCATCCCCATTTTCGTTCAACAGTGTTACTGTGGCATTCATAATAGGCAACGCCTTGTCATGTTCAAAGAATGTAGTGCCATAAACGGGATCCGTACGAATCTGACGGCTGTCCATCAGTGAACCGCCAATCACGCCTGTCGTAAATTTCTCGGATGTACCAAAATATTCCATGATAGCCTGTACGAAATGGTAGGCTTCCAACCAGCAATATTCAGAATTCATCAAGCGGTATGTTTCCGGAATATAGTCGTGATAGGAACCTTCTGAAAGCATACCCGGAACTGTCAGTTTGCGCAAAACGCCCAATCCGGAAGTACCCCAGTCATAAAAAGTCCAGTCACCGGCAAGCCATTGGTTCTTGCTTGACCAAGATGAAATCTGGTTATCCAACAACCATTTATTCAAAATTCCCGACATTTCCTTAGCTTCCGGGAAAACAGGGTCATCCGTGTAACCGCGATACAGCATCAACGGCTGGTTTGTACGGTTGGATGTTCCTGTGGCATTACTGTGAATGGAGAAGAAAAAGTCCGACTGGCATTTATTTGCCTCTTCACCTATTTCCTCCAGGTTTCGGTCGTCAGCCGTAGTATTCGTCGTTCGCGACATGTCGACATGAGTACCAAAACTTTCCAGCAGGTCGCGCAATGCCAAACCTTTCACCAGATTACTTTTCGACTCCCAGAATCCGTTTTCATCATGCAGTGCATACGGAGGGATAGCCACATTACGGTCGTCAGAATCATAACCTCCGTGTCCCGGATTCACATATATCTTCAAACCGTTCAAATCTGCCGCATTTACAGTTACAGCTGTCGCAGCAGCCAACATAAAGAGATTTATTTTTTTCATAATTCAGCAGATTTTATTTGATATTGATTTCCATTACAAACATACGGCCGTCAATCGTATTATACACAATTCGGCCGGCTTTGGCTGATGCCGTCGGGTTCATTGCCATGCTCTCTGGCTTCGTCAAGTCCTTTACAAATGTTCCGTCGGCCTTCAGAAGCACCAGCTTTGATGACTCGAATTGATGTCCGTCGTCGGTTGTCTGCTGGGCAACAATGTAGTCGTTGTTGTACCAAACCGGCTCCGTATACTTGCCAAGGGCGGCAAGAACGGTTCCGTTGAGGTCTACAACATACAGACCCTTACCGCCGGCATAAAACAGCACCTTGTCCTTGTTCGGCGACAAGGATTCCCACAGGTAGTGATAGTTGGTTGCAACCGGGGTAAAGCGTTTTTCCACTCCGTTCTTCACTACGGCCAGTTCTGAGCCTTCGGTATAGACAAATGTCTCCGTACTTTTTGCACCGCTGTACTCAATACCGCGTTCCGACTGTACGGCTACGCCGCCCTTCAATGCAATCGGGGCATTCATCCGACGCATGCCGTCGGCGATTACCTTAGATGATTTGGCTGCAACGGAATAGCTGTTCATCGCTCTGTAAAGACGCATATCCTGACGCGTTTGCGACATGTAGTAGACGGACTTCCCATCTGTCGAGAATTCCGGATGGTAGCCTGCCATTGCGGCATTCGTAATCGTTGAAGTGACATCATCGTTGAAATCGTACAGTTTCAGGCCTGTATAATTGTCGCCGGAAAACAGCAGCTGCTGCCCGTCGGCGCTCAGCACCGGATTGTAGGCACAGCTCTCCGTCCCCTTCAGGATTTGCCGGTGGCTGGTGATGGTCACTTCCTGCGCACTGGCCAAGGTAGCAAGTGCTAACGCAAGTGTTAAGAATTTGATTCTCATAATTTTAGGTTTTAAGTTATTGGTTTATTATAATTTTTCCCGTATAAGTTCCATTTGCAGATGTCAATCGGACAATATACATGCCCGGAAGCAGATTGCTCACATCAAGATTGGCTTCGCCATTATCGAAGGTCAGCGGTTGCTGAAGTACGACAGTTCCGGAAAGCGTGGCAACAACAGCCAGACCGTCAACAACATTGTCACCCTGACAACGAACTTTTGCAATTCCTCCGGTTACCGGGTTCGGATAAACCGACAAGCCACTATTCACGGCATTCAACTGCTCTACATGGCTGTCGCCCCCATAAACGGCCAGGAATTCCGGCACTTCAATGGTAAAGTTCTCGCCCTTAGCCGATGTACCCATATCCAAACGGAAAGTGTTTAACGTAAGCGGATAAGCAGCTACATCGTCTATATCGAACCATTCTGACAAATCCAAGTCAAATGTCTGCTCAGCATCCTGCTGCAGTTCTTCGGCTGTAAATGTCATGGAGCTCATAACTTCACCCAAAGCATTTACTCCCGAAACGGCTACCTTTTTCACTGAAGCCTTACCCGGATTGATTTTCACACGCAAAGCCTTCGGCATACTCCATACCTGAACCGGACTTTGCAACTGGATGTATGCACCTCGGCTCGAACCGTTGCCCACGTAAGAAATCGTGAATCCGTTGTTTAATTCTTCTACAGCCAAATCCGTTCCACCTACTTGTTTCAAATCCCAATCTGTCGGGAAGGTACGATAAACCGGTTCAGTCGCTCCTGCCGGCAATTCAACGGTAACAGTAGCTGTTGTGCTGAAATCACCGATAGTACCGGTTATGGTTGTTGTTCCGTTCTTCAATCCACGGAGCACACCGTTTTCTACGACAGCTACCGACGGATCTTCAACAGTCCACGCCAAACGGGAAGGATCGCATTCATAATCACGGGCTGAAGTTTTCGCAAGCACTTCCAACGGATAACTGCGTCCGTCGTTCAAGATATTGGAAATACGCAACGCCACATCCGACTCTATGATATTCACGGTTGTTGTAGAAACTACACCGTTGCATTCCACTTTCAATTCACCTGTGCCCGGCTCTCCACCGGCATAGAACACGCCATTTTCCACCGTTCCGATTTTCGGATCACAGGAAAGGACAAAATTTTCTACATTTTCATTAATCAAATCACCGTATTCGGTATAGCCCAATATCACAGGCTTATAGGAACTGTATACTGGAATCGACAATTCCTGATCCAAAAATTCCAGACGGGACACCGTAGTGCTTTCCGGAGCTGTTGAATAGACCATCCAACCGTTGGCAACGGCACGTGGAAAACTTTCCGTCGTACGGTTCACCACCGAACCCTGCACCATCAGCTGGGCAGAACCGCCGGCATCGACATTGACAACATTCCAGGCTCCGAGCTGTTTCATGATTTGGCACATCACACTGGTAGTACATCCGGCAGAGTTGCCGTAAGTGGCATCCAGCGACTTGTCAATCACAAACATATACAAAGTTTTGCCGTCCTCGCTCATACCATAGGCGGAACGGGAATACACCATTGAATTGTAGCTTTCATCGTAGTTACGGCCTGTCAGTTCACCGTTCTTCATCACCACGGCATTACCGCTTACCAAATTCGTAAAATCGGGAGTGACATTGCCGTCATACAGCGTCCAACCGTAGTTCAGTGTAACGACATCGCCCACTTCAAGCTGTTCGAGCGCAGTTTTATAGCTGCCGGTACCGGTCAGGCACAAGTCATAATCACCCAACACACCACCGCTCGTATTCGTTTTCACTTCCTTCACGACAGCCGTGAAATCCTTATTGACAGCCCAATCGGCACCTTCGGTCAAGTCCAGATACACTTCCGTATTCTGACCTTCCACCAACCGATAGAGAGTCTTCCCGTCTTCCTGATAAGTTTCCACCGTCTGGAATGGCTTCGTATTGTTATAATAGGAATTGAACAAAGCCATCTCATCGCCATAGTTACAATATTTGTTTACCTGGAAAAACTCGTTAGGCGATGTCCACTTGTCGGATGTCACCGTTCCTTTCCACGACATTTCCCCTATCCACAATTTTTTGTCGGCATCAATTCCGACAGAACCTGTACGTGTAGGACCACCGTTCCACCAATTGGAATGGCAGTTGGTTTCCGTCACAATCTGACCGTCCTTAAGGCTTCCCCCAAACGGAGCTCCCATACAGTAATATTCATACGGAGCTTGAGTCGCTACCACCCAGAAATTGGAGTTCTGTCCGGCCAACGGTTTGCGGCCTTCGGCCTTCATGCGCTCGTATACACTGGCAAGGGATTCCGTTCTTCCAACTACATCCTGCCCCTGGAAAGTTTCAATCTGATTGTAGGGATTATTTAAATCAACCTGCATGTAGTTGATATTCAATGGGAAATCAGGTATACGAAGACGGACATAAGTCACGCCCGGACCTACTTCTTTTTTACTCAGGACATCATAAGTATATTCAGTCTCATCAATGAGAAATGAATCGGCTGTTGCCGAAATCGCTCCGACTGAAAGAAGGAGAGATAGTAAAAAGTGTTTCATACGCAAAATGTTAGGTTGTTGTGTGTTTATATATGACAAAGTTACAATTTCCAATGATTCTTCATTCATCCAAAAGTAATTATTTAATCATCTTGTTCAAATATTTGTATTTTTTCACATTCATAAAGAAAATCAAGCCGAATTCCCCTTTTAGAGAAAGGAATCCGGCCTGACTCAACACAAGCAAGCAACAATTCTATAACTCCAACAACAGTACGGCCTTCGGTGCAAGCATCAACTTGTCCTGCAAAGTAATATTACGTCCAGTCAGGACATCAAATGCCTTGTCGGCCTTACCCAGCACTTCGGCATAAGGGGCAAGCGGAAGTTCCACTTCCGATTTCATGCCGTTCATGACCACTACCACCGTTTTACCCTCATAAGAGCGCGCATAAACATAAACGCCCTTCCGCGGAACAAAGTGCTTCATCGTCCCTTCAGAAATAATCTTATTGCCCTTACGCCAGTTCAGCAAGTTTTTCGTAAACTTGAAAGCCTCGCGCTGGATAGCAGTCCTGCCCTGTTCTTCAAATACGTTCAGACTGTCGCCCATCCATCCGCCGGGCATATCCGGGCGGATGTAACCATAGTCAACTTTCGACGAACCGTAGAATGCAAGTTCATGTCCGTAATACAATTGAGGAATACCGGGTATCGTCAGCAGCAAAGTTGTGGCCTGCTTGAACGCATTCAAATCTTTCGGTTCTTCAACGAGGAAACGGTCCATGTCGTGATTGTCCAAAAGGCGCATCACGTTCTTGATGTCCGGATAAGCGAAATCATTGACAAAATGCTCGAATATCGTCTGCAAACCTCCGGCCCAATAAGTTTCCTCCTGGAACGCTTTCGATGCCACCGATGAAAGATGGAAATCCATCACGGATTTCAGGTCCGTATTGCCGCTGAAATTCAGACGGCTGTTCTTTTGCCAATAAGCCGCTCCGAACGGATTCGTTATCATGGCCTCACCCACGATATTGATGTCAGGATACTCGGCATACAACGCATTGCACCAGCGCTTCATCATATCGGAATCCGAATAAGGATACGTATCCTGACGAATCCCGTTCAAATCGGCATATTCCACCCACCAGATGGAATTCTGTATCAGATATTTTGCCAAATGCGGATTTCGCTGATTCAAGTCGGGCATAGTCGGGACAAACCATCCGTCGGTCATTTCCTTCCGGTCGATGTCGGAAGCATAAGGATCGAAGAAAACGGTTTTGTCGTGATTCGTCTGCACATAGCTGTCCGGACTGTTGAACCAGTCGGCTGTCGGCTGGTCGTTCATCCACGGATGCCGGCTTCCGCAATGATTGAACACCATATCCATGATGACCTTGATACCTTTGTCGTGCAGACTCTTTACCAGATCGACATATTCTTCATTTGTTCCAAGCCGCGGATCAATCCTGTAGTAGTCAGTAGCGGCATAGCCATGATAGGAATCTTCACCCATGTCGTTTTCAAGCACAGGCGTCATCCAAAGCGCCGTAATTCCCAACTCCGACAGATAGTCGATATGGCGCTTCACCCCAGCCAGGTCTCCTCCGTGACGGGCTGTAACATCCGAACGGTCGACCGTATAGGGATACTTCATCTCCACTTTGTCGTTTCCCATGTTGCCGTTGGCAAAACGGTCGGGCATCAACAGATAAACCACATCCGACGAATTGAACCCCACTTTTTCCGATGCTCGAGCCTTACGCCCCCTCAATTCATACTTATAGCTGATTTTCTGCTTTCCTTTCGTGAATTCAATCGGGAATTTACCCGGCAGAGCATTTTTCACATCCAGATAGATAAACAGATAGTCGGGACTTTCGACTCGTTCCACCCGCTTAATCTGCACGCCGCTATAATTAATTTCGGGAATATACATACCGATATTCGTTCCATACACCATCAGTTGCAGTTCGCTATCGTTCATTCCACACCACCAGAACGGAGGGTCGATACGCTCCACCTGTTCCGTGTCCTTATTCGCCAACAAGAACAACAGCGGCGCCCGGAGACGCTTTGCCCAGTCGGTTTCGGTATGCGCTGCACCCTGATAAATTTTCGATATTTTTTGAGGGAACTGCCAACCCTTGCTCGTCAGCAGGGAATCCAACTGCTGATGGAACACGGCATAGGAAGCATCCAACGTATGGTCGCCACGGTCAATGTAAATCAGGCGGCTGTTAGCTTCAGGCAACGATGCTGCCAAATAATCGCGGAAAGCCTTTGCCCACACTCTGGCTTTCGAAGCGGAACCGTCGAGCACCATCGGCGTATGAATAGAGAGGCATGCCGCTCCCCCGAACACATTTGGATACTCACACAAAGCATACAACGAAATCAAGCCGCCCATGCTGGAACCCATTATGTAGGTATGTGAAGGGTCGGTATAGGTTGAAAAATTTTTGTCGATATAAGGTTTCAGCTCGTCAACGATAAAATGCAGATAATTGTCGGCACTGAAACGGGCTACGTCCAACTTGGCAAGGCTGTCGGCAGGCAGATAGTTCAGCGACTTCTGCGGGAAATAATCATAATAACGGTCCTTTTCGACATTGGATATGGCCACAACAATGCAGTTGGAAAGTTTGTTGTCGCTGAGCAGTTTGCCCATTTCTTCATCTACTTTCCATTCCTGTTTGTTCCACGTCGTTGCAGCATCGAAAAGCATCTGCCCGTCGTGCATATACAATACAGAATATTTCTTGTCACGACTATAGTCGGACGGCACCCACACGTTCACATCACGCGGCTTGACATACTTTGAATTAAAGTTCTTGTACTCCACAAGTTTTCCCTGTGAAACCCGTTGCTGTGCAAACAGGCTACCGCACATGGCAACAAAAAACGCAACAATTGACACTAAAAATCTCATATCACTCAAATTAACCGGTTACTATAATCTACAAGATAGTGAAAGTCGAAAGCAGAAAAACAAGCTGGTTTAATTTTTTCTGAGACACAACCTATCTCATTCAAAGATACAAAAACTTACCAATTCCCCAAATACTTTTCTGATTTATAAAACTCAATCACGAAAGCACAAATCAACAGACTATAAAAAAACTGGTCGTTTCTCCGTCACAGAGAAACGACCAGCATTATGTGTCAAATGTACTTTTTAATTGTTTAGAACATTCCGCTCACTTCTGCTGCGTTGAACAGGAATGTGTAGATAGCACTGATCAAGCCAATCAGAATTATACCGGCTACGCAGATAACCAAACCTGCACGCTCGCTCCAATGTGACTTGAACGTAGGAATCGGATTGTCGTTGTCGTTGATGAACATTGCCTTTACAACCAACAAATAGTAGTAAAGTGAAACGATTGTGTTAATCAACGCAATCAACACCAAAACATACATAGCAACGCTTCCTTCCTGCAAAGCGGCAGAGAAGATGAAGAACTTGCTGAAGAATCCTGCAAACGGAGGAATACCGCCAAGAGAGAACATGGCAAGCATCATTGCAAAAGCAAGTTTCGGATTTGTCTTGTACAGTCCGTTGTAGTCGCTCATGTTCACCTTCTCTGTCTTGTTTTCGATAGCTTGGATAACACCGAAAGCGGCAAGGTTGGAGAAAATGTAGATGAGAACATAGTAGGCCAATGAAGCCGCACCAATTGCTGCGTTGGCAATTACACCGAGCATGATGTAACCGGCCTGCGAAATGGAAGAGAACGCAAGGAAGCGCTTCATGTTGTCCTGACGGATTGCAAACAAGTTACCGATGGTGATGGTAAGGATAATCAATGCGTAGAGCATCCATTCCCATACCTGGCTGTAGACTGTTCCGAACACCTGAGTCAGAATGACAAGAGCGGCGAAAGAAGCGGCACCCTTTGAAATTACTGAAAGGTAAGAAGTGACGGAAGTAGGCGCACCCTGATAAACATCGGCTGTCCACAAGTGGAACGGTACAAGAGAAATCTTGAAACCGATACCGGCGATGACGAATGCCAATGCCACGATAAGCAATGCGCTGTTTTCATAAGCCAACACACGGCCGGCAATGTCGTGGAAGTAGAGAGAGCCGGTCAAACCGTAAACGAAAGACAAGCCCATCATATAGATTGCCGAAGAGAATACAGCCGTGAAAATATATTTGACGGCAGCTTCGTGTGATTCGTATTGTTTCTTGTCGAAAGCGACCAACGCTGCCAAAGGCAGAGAAGCTGTTTCGAGACCGATGATGAACAGCAGGAAGTGACGAGCCGAAACCATCAGGTACATACCAAACAATGTAAGCAACATCAATTCGATAAATTCGCCGCGGCGTACAAGCTGCGATTCGCTGTTGTTCCACTTGATTGACTGGAGCAACACCAGGAACACACCTACATTGAGGATGTTCTTGATGGAAGCAACAATCGGAGTGGTTTCATACATACCGGTAAATGCAGAGCCGAATGTAATCGGAGCGAAGAATCCGTAGAGCGTATAGGCTCCGAAAAGGACACACGCAGTAACCGAAAGTTTTGACTGAGCGTTTTTCGGCAAGAAAGTATCGAACAAAAATACCAATAGAAATACGATTAACAATCCTATTTCGTGGTGCATTATCATAAACTGTGAATAATCCATAATCTTCAAATTCAATTTAAGAGTTCGTTACTTTGTTATTGTGCGTATGCCATTATGTGATCAACAATCGGAGCAAAGCTGTCGCGGAGGACAAGGTTTGCCAAATCCGGGAAACAGCCAAGCACTGCAATCGCAAGCATCAATGTAATCGTGCTGAAACGTTCGTACCAGTGAGCGTCGTCCAATTCGCGGTGGTGTTCGTTCTGAACAGGGCCGAAAAGAAGCTTGCCCACAACACGAAGAATATAAACGGCTGTGATTACAATTGAAGTAGTGGTCACGATAGCAAACGCATGACGGAACAAGTTGCCGTCGCCAAGCACTGCATTGTAAATCGTAGTATTCTCAAACGAACCGAGGAAGATTGTCATTTCAGCAACGAAACCGCTCAAGCCCGGCAAACCGAGTGATGCCAAACCGGCGATGATATAGCCTACGGACAGGAACGGCATGATTTGCATCAAACCTCCCATTTCACGAACGTCACGAGTGTGGGTACGACCGTAAATCATACCAATCAAGGCGAAGAACAAGGCTGTCATCAAACCGTGAGACAACATTTGAAGCACCGCACCGCTCATGGCTGTCTGGTTCATCATCAGGATGGCAAACAATACCAAACCGCAGTGGCTAACTGAAGAGTAAGCGTTGATGTATTTCAAGTCGGTCTTCACGCAAGCGGTAAATGCACCGTAAACGACGCTGATACCCGTAAGAATCATGAATATCCAACCCAGTTCGTGAGCAGCATGAGGCATCAGATAGATGGCAACACGGAAACAGCCATAACCTCCCAGCTTCATCAACACACCAGCGTGGAGCATTGATACGGCTGTAGGCGCTGAAGCGTGACCATCAGGCGACCATGTGTGGAACGGGAACATTGCACCAAGAACGCCAAAACCGACGAAAGCGCAAACGAACAAGGCATTCTGCCATTCGAGAGCCACACCGTTTTGTGCAACTTCCAGCAAGTTCATCGTTTCACCTGCGTGGTAATAGATACCCAGGATGCTAATCAGCAGGAATGCTGAACCACCCATCAACATCAATGTCAGCTTCATGGCCGAGTAAGTCTTCTTACCGCTACCCCAAACACCGATCAGCAAGTACATCGGAATCAAGGCAACCTCGTAGAACATGAACATCGTGAACAAGTCAATCGAGATAAAGAACCCGAATACACCGACCGACAGAAGGATGAACCACAAGAAATATTCTTTTGTCAGCGGTGCAACCGTCCAGGATGCGAAAGAACCTGTGAAGACGATAATCGCTGAAAGCAAAATCATCAGTACCGAAATTCCATCCACACCTACAGCCAAATGAATGTTCAGCGGTTCGAACCACATATATGAATCAGTAAAGAGCATTGCCTCATCAGGGTGCAAGGCTCTTTCATTCACGAAAGCGTAGCAAAGATAGAATGCCGAAATCAAGAGCAATGACGCTCCACTCGCCACTACGGCGCGCACCTGATTGACACTGCGCGTCAGGAACAACGCACCCAATGTCAGGACAGGTATGATTACGAAAAGAAATAGTATATTAAACATAACTTAATTTTTTTATCCGTCAACTTTTAGATTAAGAACAAACAAGAAATTGCTGCAAGAAGCAACGCTCCCACCAAATAAATCCATACGTACATCTGGATAGAACCTGATTGAAGCTTGCGGATTGCAAACGAAACGCTGTTTGTGGCATTTGCCAATCTGTTCCACGTATTGTCGATAATGTGAGTGTCGAACCACTGGATTCCCCGACAAATGACGTTGAAGATGATTTTGTGAGTGACGAACATATAAAGCTCGTCCATGTAAAAGCGACGGTATGCAGCGCGATACAGGCCTTTCATTGAATTTGCAAGACGGTCAGGTACCGAATTTTCTTTACGGTAAAGCACAGTAGCCAATGCGATTCCAACTACGGCAATAGCGATGCTCGGACCGGCTACGCCCCAGTTCATGTGGATATCGTAGTTTTCGCCGTTGTAAGTAACGAAATGTCCGAAAGGAATGAAACCTGCCAGACAGGAGATAACGGCAAGAATTACCAAAGGCACTGTCATCACCCATTCGCAGTCGTGCGGAGTGTGATGTGAATAGTCCGGCTTGTTCCACCAGAAGATACGGTAGTAAAGACGGAACATATAGAATGCGGTCAAACCGGCAACTGCCGACATCCATACACCCCAGAACGGGCTTTGCAGATATGTGGCAACAAGAATTTCATCCTTACTGAAGAATCCTGCAAACGGAGGAATACCTGCGATGGCAAGACATGCAACAAGGAATGCAATGTGAGTGACCGGCATATATTTGTGAAGGTTACCCATAGCGTCCATTTCATTGCTGTGGACCATGTGGATGATGGCACCGGCGCAAAGGAAGAGCAAGCCCTTGAACATTGCGTGAGTGAACAAGTGGAACATGGAAGCCATGTAGCCTACACCTTCGTGAAGCTCAGGACGGGCAACGCCGAGAGCCGTAAACATGAATGCAATCTGAGAGATGGTTGAGAAGGCAAGCACACGCTTGATATCAGTCTGCACACAGGCAACGACTGCTGCATACAAGGCTGTGATGGCACCCGTAGCCGTGATCAGTTCGAGCACTTCCGGAGTGAACACGTACATCGGGAACATTCTTGCTACCAAGAATACACCGGCAACAACCATGGTTGCAGCGTGGATAAGTGCGGATACAGGAGTAGGACCTTCCATGGCATCCGGCAACCAAATGTGCAACGGGAACATGGCTGATTTACCAGCACCACCCATGAAAATCAAAGCCAAAGCCCAAGAAGCAGCCGAACAGCCCATGAATGTCACGCCGGCAGCGTTGCTGACAATGGCACCCGGATTGCTCATCAACGACTGGAAGTCGAACGTGCCGCAATAGTATGCCAAAAGCATGATACCGATCAAGAAACCGAGGTCAGCAAAACGAGTGACGATAAACGCTTTCTTGGAAGCTGAAACAGCCGAATTCTTCTGATAGTAGAAACCGATAAGCAAATAAGATGAAACACCCACCATTTCAAAGAAGATGAACATCTGGAAGATATTGGTTGCAACCACCAGTCCCAACATTGAGAAGGTAAAGAGAGCAAGAAACGCATAGTAGCGTTGGAAACCTTTTTCACCGTGCATGTAGCCCAAGCTGTAGAGGTGAACCATCAAGGAAATCGTAGTGATGACAATCAGCATCATTGCCGAAATCGGGTCGATGAAAACACCCATATCCACATGAAGCTTGTCGCCGAGAGTCAACCAAGTGGCGTTGTACACTTCAATCGGCTGACGGACACCGTCGACCATGTATTGCGGATCAAAGAAGTATGTCAAGGCTACGCCATAGGCAATAACCGTAGTAACCAACATTGCAACTGTTCCCAGAACGCCCGAAACCTGCTTCGACATTTTCATGCCAAGAAGTCCAAGCACCAAGAACATGAACAACGGTAGAAGTAATGTTATTATTGAATATGACAATTCCATAAGCCTTAAAATTTCATTTTAGTTAGATTCTCCACATCGACATTCTTCGTCACACGGAAGATATTGATGATAATGGCTATTGCTAACGCTGTTTCCGCTGCGGCTATGGCTATTGCAAACAATGTGAAGAACATTCCTTCCAACTCACCGGGGAACAAGAAACGGTTGAACACAACAAAGTTGATGTCAACGGCGTTCAACATCAATTCCAAAGAAATCAGGATAGCAATCAAATTCTTTCTGGTGATAAATCCATAAACCCCGGCGCCGAACATAATCAGGCTCGGAATCAAATAATATAATATTGACAGTTCCATAGCTTAGTTCTATCTTTTGCGGGCAATGGTTATGCCACCGATTATACATGCCAATAATAACACACTGATAGCCTCGAACGGAAGAAGATACTGATACTTTTCAGTACCGAGCAGTGCATGTCCAATCCGTTCCATGTCGAGCGACATCATTGTATTGTACAATGTAGCGCCGTTGGCAGCGAAATAAGACACTAGGGCAAAGCCGCAAACGACGACGCCAAAAATGGCGGCAATCAGGCCCAAGCCCTCTTTCTTCGAGGTCAACTTCTCGGATTTGTCGCCCGGCTTGCTGGTCAGCAAAATCGAGAATACGAACAACACCAGAATACCGCCCGCATAGACTGCCAGCTGAACTGAACCCAGGAATTCAAATCCCATGTGGAAATACAGAATAGCCGTAGCAAACAATGTAAACAGCAGATAGGTGGCAGCCCGCAAGATTTTGCGTGAAGTAACCGAAAGCACCGAGAATACGATGATTGCCAGAGCAATCACGCAATACACGATTGAATTACCTACTACATTCATATATAATTACTTTAATTTTATTCCGGTTTAGATGTTGATTCAGCAGCTGGAGCCGCAGGAGCTGCAGCAGGCGCCGCTACAACTTCCTTCTCAGGAAGATAGTTCAATTGCTCTACCAATTTTGAACGTGTAAAGACGGCATGCTCAAAATCAGTAACAAAATGGATGGCGTTATGAGGACACGCCGTCACACACATCTGACAGAATGTACAGCTACCGATGTCGTAGAGGTACTTGTCAAGTTTTCTTTTCTTTTTTCCGTCTGGAAGGTCCACCATCTTGGTCACTACTTTGATAGTGCCGTTCGGGCAGTTCATCTGACACAATCCACACGCTATGCATTTGTGATTGCCTTCTTCGTCATAAATAAACCTAAGCGCACCGCGAAAACGTTCGCCAATGTGCAAATTTGCGCGATTGTCAGGATACTCTTCAGTAACCTTGGGGGTAAGGAACTCTTTACCGGTTACCTCCATACCCTTGATAAGGCTGACTACGCCCTTACCTAATCCGGAGAAGTACTCTTTTACACTACTCATAAAAATAAGTTCTGTCCTACTTTCAATAAAATACCGGCTTATATTTAATTAAACTCAAAAAACACCGGAAAGGGGTCCGGTATGTTAACCCCTTTCTGATGTCTGCTTATTTTTCAACTTGTCCGCCAAGAATATCCAACAGTTCTGTCGTGATACTCTGCTGACGAAGTTTATTGAACTCTAACTTCAACGAGTCGAGCAGTTTCACTGCATTGTCGTTTGCACTCTGCATTGCCATTACCCTTGCAGCCTGTTCTGATGCTGTATTCTGGATAAAAATTTCCTGCATTACAGAAATAATGTACAAAGGTAATATAGTATTGTAAATTTTATTAACATCCGGCTCAAAAATGTACGGCCGATTGCTGTTATTAACATTTCCAAAGGCTTCCGGCGATACAGGGAGCAATTGTTGTCGACGCAGAACCTGCTTTCCGGCACTCAGGTAGTGCATCGAAACAATCTCGACACAATCCACCTTGTGAGCAAGGAAATCAGCTTTCAACGATTCGGTTACGCTGCGAATTGCCGTCAGGTCACTTTTCGTCGTAACATTCAGCTGGCAGATATCAACTCCGCCTACCTTCAGTTTTGAAACGGCTTTCGCCATTTTCTTTCCGATGGGATAAATGGTTATGCGAAGTGCCGCATCCTTTTCCCGCAACTCGTTGACACGTGCCAACAGCTGCTTGAAAATGTTGATGTTGTAGGCACCGCACAGACCATCGTCCGAACCTAACACGACAAGCGCAATGGCTTTCACATCTCGAACTTCTGTCAACTCGGAATCGTATTCCGCATCAGTCGAGAGAAGGTTGCCCATAATCGTCTGCAACTGATTTCTGAAAGGTACGACACGGCTCAAAGCCTGTACTGCCTTGTGCATCTTGGCGGATGAAATCATTTTCATCGCACCGGTGATCTTTTCGGACGATGCGACCGAGCCGATTCTTCCTTTTAGTTCTCGTAACGTTGACATATTCTAAATGTTATTGCTGTGCATATTTTGCAGAAACTTCTTTCGCTGCTGCCGTTAACTTCTCTTCAATCTCGTCGTTCAATACACCGGTCTTGAGCACATCGAGCACATCTTTGCGGTGACGTACCTGAAGAAGCTGAAGGAACGATTTTTCGAAATCGGCCACCTTGTCCATCGGCACATCGGCAAGCAAACCGTGAGTACCGCAGTAAATCACGGCAATCTGCTCTTCAACGGCCATCGGCTGATATTGGGCCTGGATAAGAAGGCGTTCGTTCTTACGTCCCTTGTCGATGACACGGGCCGTTACAGGATCGAGGTCACCACCGAACTTGGTGAATGACTCCAACTCACGGAACTGTGCCTGGTCAATCTTCAACGTACCGGCAATTTTCTTCATTGCCTTGATCTGGGCGTTACCACCGACACGCGAAACTGAAATACCGACATTGATAGCCGGACGGATACCGCGGTTGAACAACGCCGTTTCCAAGAATATCTGACCATCGGTAATTGAAATCACGTTGGTCGGGATATAGGCTGAAACGTCGCCGGCCTGTGTTTCAATGATAGGAAGCGCAGTCAGCGAACCGCCGCCCTTCACCATCGGCTTCAACACTTCCGGAAGATCGTTCATGCTCTTTGCCACAGCGTCGTTCTCGATGATTTTTGCTGCACGTTCCAAAAGACGGGAGTGCAAATAGAAGATATCACCCGGATATGCTTCACGTCCGGACGGACGCTTCAAAATCAACGAAATTTCACGATAGGCAACGGCCTGCTTCGACAAGTCGTCATAAACAATCAAGGCGTCGCGGCCGGTATCACGGAAGTATTCACCGATAGCAGCACCTGCAAACGGAGAATAGTAGCGCATGGCAGCCGAATCGGAAACAACGATCGTGTAGTCCATAGCACCATGCTTGCGCAACGTGTTGACAAGCGCGGCAATCGACGAAGCTTTCTGTCCGATCGCTACATATATACAGTAAACGGGTTTGCCCTCTTCAAAGGATTTGCGCTGGTTGATAATGGTATCGATGGCAATAGCAGTCTTACCAATCTGACGGTCACCGATAATAAGCTCACGCTGTCCGCGACCGATAGGAATCATCGAGTCGACAGCTTTCAAACCTGTCTGTAACGGCTGTTTTACCGGCTGACGGAAAATAACACCCGGAGCCTTACGGTCGAGCGGCAGACGAATGAGATCGCCGCTGATAGGACCGTTGCCGTCGATAGGTTCACCAAGAACATTGATGACACGACCAATCAACCCTTCGCCAACAGGAATGGAGGCAATTTCGCCGGAACGGCGCACCGACATGTTCTCGGTCACCTCATTCACTTTGTCGAGCAAGATTACACCCACGTTGCTTTCCTCAAGGTTCATGGCAACGCCGGTAGCTCCGTTCTCGAAAGTCACCAGTTCGTTTGCTTCCACATTCTCAAGGCCGTAGACGTGAGCTACACCGTCGCCCACATTGAGCACTGTCCCAACTTCCTCGAACGCGGCCTTATCTTTCAGCCCGTCGAGTTGTTGTTTCAGAATGTCTGAAATCTCACTTGGGTCAATCATTTTTTATTTATTACTTAGGAGTTTTAAACGCAATTTTCTTAATTCATTGCTTATCGAAGCGTCGAGGAGTTTGGAATCGACCTTGACCGTAAAACCGCCAATCAGAGAAGCATCGACAGCTTCCGTATATTCCAACTTCTTTCCGCGCAAATAAGCTTGTACGGAATCCTTGATTTTTGCCATCGACTCCTTCGGAAGCGGAGAAGCCGTAGTGATTGCCACCTGGGCAATATTGTTGGCTTTTCTATACATCTTCCCGTAAGCCAGAGCCATTGACGGCAACATGGATTCACGACCACGACTGAAAACGAGTTTGAAAAACTTTACGAGACACCCAGTAGGAGCTGCCCCCGACGCTGCAAGCAATAAATTTTCCTTGTCGTCCAACGACAGGAAAGGATTTTCTACAGCTTTCGCCAAATCGCGCTGCATGGCAAAACTTGCGGCAAGACGCTGCGTTTCGGCGTAAACGCTGTCGGCAGCCTTCTGCTCGAAAGCAAATTCATACAATGCCTTTGCATAGCGATTAGGAATCAGTCCTTCATTCATATCCGTAAATTTTAGTTTTTAGTTTCAATCTCGCTCAGCAATTTTTCCACAAGCTGTGACTGAGCCTTGTCATCAGCCATCCTATCACGGAGCAATTTTTCAGCAATCTGAAGGGCAAAAGAGCTTACTTCGTTGCGAATCTGCAATTCTGCCTCCTTGCGCTGCTGTTCGATAGCAAGTTTTGCGGCATCCATCACCTTCTGAGCCTCTTCGGTAGCAGCACCTTTGGCGTCTTCGATGATCTGGGCCTTCATGCGCGCAGCTTCACGCAATATTTCAGACTGTTGTTTTTGTGCTTCAAGGATGAACTTGTTCGCCTCAGCCTTAGCATTGTCCAACTGTTCCTTCGCTTCCTGTGCGTAGAGCACGCCTTTGTCGATCAAATCTGCACGCGAGTCCATACTTTTAATGATGACCGGCCATGCAAATTTTCCCAAAACAAGGCACAACAGCACTACGACGACGAACATCCAGAATACCAAGCCAATTTCGGGCGTGAACAATTCCATCTGTTATCCTTTTAAATTGTTTAGATAAACAAAGAAATAATACAAACGATAACACCGAACAGTGCCACACCTTCCACCAAGGCAGCAATAACGATCATATTACTACGAATGTCGCCTACTGATTCCGGCTGACGAGCGATAGCTTCCATTGCAGCTGCACCAATCTTTCCGATACCGATACCTGCACCGATAGCAGCGATTGCAGCACCTAAACAAGCTCCAAGTTTGTCAAGACCGAGAGACATAACAGCCTCTGTAGCTTGCGCTAAAATCATTCCTAACATAGTAATTCAGTTTTAATGGTTAATTTATAAATTAATTTTTGTTACTTTTTTTGTTTTTATTGTTTTACATCCTCTTCGTGACCTCCGCAAACAGCCAGAGAGATGAACAGCGTTGACAGCATCGTGAACACATACGCCTGGATGAAGCTGATCAGCACATCAAGCAGCAACATGAACAACGAGAATGCCATCGACACAACTGTAGTCATCGACAGAATGGCTGCACCGAATTTCGCGAAAATGAAAATAAGGAGCGTCAATACGATGACAATCATATGACCGCCCATCATATTGGCAAACAGACGGACACACAGGGCTGCCGGCTTCGTAATCGTACCGAACAACTCTATGAGAGGCATAATTGGCAACGGAAACTTCAACCACAACGGAACTTCGGGCCAGAAGATTTCCTTCCAATAATGCTTATTGCCTTTAATGTTCGTAATTAAGAATGTGCAGACTGCCAGCACCAAAGTGACTGCCACATTGCCCGTAAGGTTGGCACCACCCGGGAAAATGACTATCAGACCGAGCAAGTTCATCGTAAAGATAAAGAAGAATACGGTCATCAGATAGCCGGCATATTTTGGAGCCTTGTCGCCAAGAGTTCCTTTCAAAACGCCGCTGTAGATAAAGTCAAAAATCGTTTCGAAGAAACCGGCACCCTTGCGGGGAGCCTTCATTCCTTTCTTCTTGTAGTAGCGAACCATCGAGAACGCCATCAGACACACAAGGATAGCAGTAATGAACAGGGCGCACACATTTTTAGTTATCGAGAAATCCAACGGACGGTAGAAACTGCCGTCGGACATCACTTGCACCACCTTGCCGCTGTATTCACCCTCCTGAGGCAATACAAACTCAACGCCATTGTCGGTGTACGGCTCGCCGCCGGATATGCGCGACGAACTGAACAGATGCAGACTGCCCTCCTTGTCGAAGACAATCACCGGCAACGGTATGCGGTGCGTATGTGAAAAAGGCACTTCCCAACCGTAACCATCACCGAGGTGGTGGAATATCACTTCCTTCGGGTCGAAATCCTCCGAAGAGTCGCCCGAAGCTGATGCAGCCTGCGGCATGACTGCCGCAATCAGCAACATCGTCAATATGGCAAGTACTTTCTTCATTTTCTCTAATAAATACATACTGACACTACATTCTTATCAACATCGACAATACCGCCTTCAATGGCCATCGAACGGCGTTCGGTCGTTCCTTCCGGCTGATACTCGATATTGCCGCGAACAAGCACAGATACAATTGACGCGTGGTTGGCAAGCACCGTAAAGAGTCCTGCCTCACCCGGCAATGTAACCAATGAAACTTCACCGTCAAACAATATTTTTTCGGCTGAAATTACTTTTAGTGTCATCTTGTTCTGTGTTTTAATTATTTATCACCAAGTTCAGCAAGCATTTTCTTGCCTTTTGCAATAGCATCGTCGATTGTACCGACGTTCAGGAATGCCTGCTCAGGATATTCATCCATTTCACCGCTAAGAATCATCTTGAATCCACGGATTGTTTCGCTCAGCGGCACCATTACGCCCGGAAGACCGGTGAACTGTTCAGCAACGTGGAACGGCTGCGACAAGAAACGCTGCGCTCTACGTGCACGTGCCACAACAAGCTTGTCTTCGTCCGACAACTCGTCAATACCGAGGATGGCAATAATATCCTGAAGTTCGTTGTACTTCTGCAAAAGCTGCTTGACAGCCTGGGCAACATTATAATGCTCTTCTCCGATGATATTCGGGTCGAGGATACGTGATGAAGATTCCAACGGGTCAACGGCCGGATAGATACCGAGCTCTGAAATTTTACGGCTCAACACCGTAGTAGCATCCAAGAAGTTGAACGTCGTAGCAGGAGCCGGGTCCGTCAAGTCGTCGGCAGGCACGTAGATAGCCTGTACAGAAGTGATTGAACCGTGCTTGGTTGACGTAATACGTTCCTGAAGCACACCCATTTCAGATGCCAGCGTAGGCTGATAACCTACAGCCGAAGGCATACGTCCGAGAAGTGCCGAAACCTCTGAACCGGCCTGAGTGAAACGGAAGATGTTGTCGATGAACAACAGAATGTCACGTCCTCCGCCTTCTTGGTCACGGAACTGTTCGGCAACAGTCAGACCCGACAGGGCAACACGCAGACGCGCACCAGGCGGCTCATTCATCTGTCCGAACACCAATGTGCCTTGCGACTGAGAAATGGCGTTCATATCGACGTCATCCAAATTCCATTCGCCTTTTTCAAGGCCTTCCATAAACTTGTCGCCATACTTGATAATACCACTTTCAAGCATTTCACGAAGCAAGTCGTTACCCTCACGGGTACGCTCACCGACACCGGTGAACACTGAGAAACCGTTGTGACCTTTCGCAATGTTGTTGATCATTTCCATAATCAACACTGTTTTGCCCACACCGGCACCACCAAACAAACCAATCTTACCGCCTTTCGAATACGGTTCCAATAAGTCAATCACCTTAATACCGGTGAAAAGAATTTCCGAACCAATCGACAATTCGTCGAACTTTGGAGCAGGCTGGTGAATCGGTCGTTTTTCATCTGACTTCAATGCGGGAAGGTGGTCGATAGGTTCCCCGATAACATTCAACAGACGACCCTTTACCTGATCACCCGTCGGAACCGAAATCGGTTGTCCCATATTCTCGACAGCCATACCACGACGCAAACCGTCAGTGGCATCCATAGCCACACAGCGAACTGTGTGCTCCCCCACATGCTGCTCTACCTCGAGCAGCAACTCGGTTGAGTCAGGACGAACCACCTTCAACGCTGTGTAGATAGGTGGAAGATCGTTCTTTTCCACTTCGAAAGATACATCGACAACAGGTCCGATAACCTGTGCTATCTTTCCAAATTTTTCGCTCATAGTATTACACCTATTTTATGGGTTTATTTCAAGTTCTGCATCTATTAAAAATGCAATCCGAAAGCTACAACAATCAGCATCAGCACTAAGTTCACCAAATTAATCGGCAACAGATATTTCCACTCGAACGCCAACAGGTGGTCGATACGCAAACGCGGGAATGTCCACTTGAACCAAATGATGATGAATGACAATACGATAGCTTTAGCAAGGAACCACACTACGGATGGAATGTAGTCCATTATTTCATTAAAACCGTCCCATCCCGGAATGTGCAGCGGCATCCATCCTCCGAAGAACAACAGAGCTGCTACGCCCGACACGATGAAGAGGTTCAAATATTCTGCCAAATAGAACAAACCGAAGTGAAGACCGGAATATTCCGTGTGATAACCGGCTGTCAACTCAGATTCAGCTTCAGGCAAGTCGAACGGGCCACGGTTGGTTTCGGCAGTACCGGCAATCATATAGATGATGAAAGCGATAATAGCCGGAATATGGCCCTGGAAGATGAACCACAAATCCTTCTGCCCTTCTACAAGTCCCGAGATGGACATTGTTCCGGCCAAAAGAACCATCGTCATGATCGACAAACCGATTGAAAGTTCGTAGCTGACCATCTGGGCACCGCTTCGCAATGCACCGATCAAAGTAAACTTGTTGTTACTTGACCAACCTGCCAGCAAAATGCCAAGCACACCGATGGAAGTAACCGACATCAGGAAGAATATACCGATGTTAAAATCGACAATCTGCAAACCGTTGCCCCAAGGAAGGACAGCAAAAGCAGAAAAAGAAGCGATGATGACAAGATACGGAGCAAGATTGAACAGGAATTTATCAATGTGATTGATAGGAATCAACTCCTTGATCAAAATCTTGAACATATCGGCGAAACTTTGCAACAGACCGAAGGGGCCTACACGGTTCGGGCCGAGACGACATTGAAATGCACCGCAGACCTTACGTTCAAAATAAATATAGAACAAAGCCAACAATGCGTACACCAGCAGCAGACCCACTCCAATGAGCAAACATTCTATCACAGCGGTCAGCCATGTAGGCATAAAGCTGTTAAACAAATTGTCAATCCATTCTGTGACTATTCTAAAGTCAAACATAACGTTATTATATATTTCAAAATTACTACTCTGTTAACACTATCTGTCAATATCCGGAACGATATAGTCGAGCGAACCGCCGATGGTAATCAAGTCGGCAATCTTCTCGCCTCGCGTGATATGGTCAACTACACCGGCCAGGCGCAGACATGTACCGTTGATTTTCAAGCGATACGGATTCTTTTCTCCCTTGCTGTCGATGTAGACACCGAACGCTCCACGACATGCCTCAACTTCCTGATACCAGTGTCCCACAGGAAGCTTGATGATTTTCGGCACCTTGGCACAATAGTCGCCTTCCGGGATATTGTCAACCAACTGTTCCAAAATCTTCAGTGACTGTTCAATTTCTTTCAAACGGGCCAGATAGCGGTCGAAAGAGTCGCAACCGTTCATCAGCACTTCGTCGAATTCCAACTCATTGTAAATGGAATAAGGCTTGTGCTTACGAATATCGCACGACCAGCCGGAAGCACGTCCCGACGGACCGGCAACGCCATAGCTGATAGCATCTTCTTTAGACAACATACCGACTCCGACCAGACGGTTCTGGAAAATGATGTTTCCAGTCACCAGCTGATGATACTCTTTCAGGCGCGACGGCATGATGGCAATAAAATCCTTAACGCGCTTTACGAAATTCGGGTGAATGTCCTCACGAACACCACCGATCGTATTGTAATTGAAGGTCATGCGGGCGCCGCAAGTTTCTTCCAATATATTAAGAATCGTTTCACGCTCGCGGATACCGTAGAACAAGGCTGTTGTAGCACCCAAGTCCATACAGTAAGTTCCAAAGAACAGCAAGTGGGAAGCGATACGCGAAAGTTCGTCCATCATCACACGGATAACCTGTGCTCTACGCGGTACTTCTATGCCGAGAGCCTTCTCGATACACATGCACAGACAGTGCTCGTTGGGGAGTGCCGAGAAATAGTCCATACGGTCGAAGAAATGGATGCACTGCGGATAAGTGAGCTTTTCACACAACTTTTCGATACCGCGATGGATATATCCGCAAACAAGGTCAATCTTCTTCACCTCCTCACCGTCGAGTGATGTACGGAAACGCAACACACCGTGAGTAGCAGGGTGCTGCGGACCGATGTTGACTACGAATTCGTCCGGACCAAAGAGAGCAACTTTCTCTTCCTTGACATTTCCGTCAGCATCCTCTTTATAGGTAACTGTATAGTCGTCGTTTTCTTCATGATAAAGACGAATCGGATTCAATTCAGGATTTTCATCATAATCCTTGCGCAACGGGAATCCGACCCAGTCATTACGCAGGAACAGACGGCGCATGTCCGGATGGTTGATAAACTTGATGCCGTAGAAATCATACACTTCACGTTCTTCCAGCAAAGCGTTCTTCCACAAGTCGGACACACTGTGAAGCATCGGGTTGTTGCGGTCGGCCGTTGCCACTTTAACAGAGACCATAGAACTGTCGATGACTGAAGTCAGATAGTACACGCAGCCCAGCTCTTCACCCCAGTCCTCACCGACAACAGCAGTCAGCCAATGATAGCCTGCATTTTTCAATGTTTCGGCAACAGCATGCCATTTTGCATCAGGCACGACGGCAAATGCCACTTCGTTCTCTTCAACTACAGCTTCCGGACAAACTTTGCCGATTAATTCTTTTATATCTACCATAAAAATATGAATCTCTAATCTGTTTATTCTGTTACGTGTTCCTCCTTAGCTATTTCCGGGTATTCACGGAAGAAGTCTTCGCGTGTCTTCTTGCGGTTTACGCCTCCAAAGAACTTTTCGACTTTCACCTTTCTCTGCAATTGCATCATACCATAGAACATGGCTTCCGGACGCGGAGGACATCCCGGTATGTAAACGTCCACCGGCACAATCTTATCGATACCAGTCACCACATGGTAGGAATTGCGGAACGGGCCGCCTGAAATGGCGCAACCGCCTGTAGCGATAACATATTTCGGCTCAGCCAACTGTTCGTACAAACGACGGAAAACAGGCGCCATACGATAGACAATCGTACCGGCAACCATCATAAAGTCGGCCTGACGTGGGCTGGAACGTGCCACTTCAAAACCGAAACGAGCCATATCATAGCGGGCACAGCCCAAAGAGATAAATTCAATACCACAACAACTGGTAGCGAATGTCAGAGGCCACAATGAATTTGAACGGCCCCAGTTGATCAGTTCGTCAAGTTTGCCGACCAACACATTGGCTCCCGATTGATTCAATTCGGCGATGAGACTGTCAATATATTCATTATCCTTGAAGTCCTCTTTCTTCATTCCTTTAATCTTTACTTCCATTCCAATGCTCCTTTTCTCCAAGCGTATGCCAGGCCTAAAATCAAAACAAACAAGAATACTGCTACAGCCATGATGCTGCCTGTTCCAAGACTACCGGCAATTACTGCCCACGGGAACAGAAAAACAGTTTCCACATCGAACATAAGGAACAGGATGGCAAACAAGTAGTAACCCACTTTAAACTGAACCATACTGTCGCCTCGTGTCGGAATACCACACTCATAAGCCTCCCCTTTCTGCGGAGCGTAAGATCGAGGACTGATTGCCGCAGCCAACGACATACCGATAACAACCAATGCCAAACCTGACAAAGCTGCTACCAAAGCGGTTGACGTGCTCTCAAGACCAAAAATTGATAAATCCATTATTATAATACTTAAAAGTTATTGCAAATACACAATGGAAACCGAACGCAAATGTTTAACCTTCAAACACTTACATCCCAATTCCATCATTATCAGCACATTTGACACATTTTATGCACTGCAAATATAGCAATTCTTTCACACAACTGACAGGCTAAACCTATAAAAAAGTAGTCTATTTTTAACAATTATTCAGTTTCTAGTGCAACTCATTCCTGACAGGTTCCTACGACATTCCCCGAAAGGCAATCTCTCCGCGTAAATGAAAATCACTAAATTTAGTGATTGTTTCATGACGAAAAACCCCGTTATTTTGCAGATAAAATTTCGACGAGAAATGAATCTGAGGCAATACAGCATAATCATAGCAACTACAATCTTATCATCCAGCAGCATGTATATGTCGGGAAGCGAACTGGCGACAGCCCGCCGCGACACGACATTGAACCTCCATGAAGTTTCGATTACGGCGGTCAAGACCATCACTGACACGGAAAAAGGCGCCGGTGCCACAACGGAATTGTCCCGCCCATTGATTGAACGGATGAACATGGTGTCGTCAAAAAATATCAGCAGCATTGTCCCCAACATGTATATTCCCGACTATGGTTCGAGAGTCACCTCCTCCATTTATGTAAGAGGTATCGGCGCACGTATCGACCAGCCGGTCGTGGGACTCAACATCGACAACATACCGGTCATGAACAAGGACAACTACGATTTCGACATACTCGACATCGAAAATGTGGAAGTGATGCGCGGTCCCCAAAGTACGCTCTACGGACGCAACACGATGGGTGGAGTCATCAATATCCGCACACTCTCGCCGCTGACCTTTCAAGGCACACGCATACTCGCCGAATATGGCAATGCCAACTCCACCAAACTGGGGGTCGCCCACTATGCCCGACTGTCCGACAAGTTCGGCATCGGGGGGAACATTTATGCCTACCATACCGACGGCTTCTTCACCAACGTGAACGACGGAGAAAAATGTGACAAGGAAAACAGCCTGCGGGCATCGCTCAAACTCGGATGGAAACCGAACGCACAACTGACCGTGGAAAACATGGCCAGCTTCGCGCTTGTACGCCAAGGGGGCTACGCCTATGAATCGGCCGACACCCGCGAAATCAATTACAACGACACCTGTTTCTACCGCCGGAACTCCGTCATGGACGGACTGACCGTCGGATGGAAGAATGAAAATATAACGGTGACCGGAGTGACCAGCTACCAGTACATTGACGACAACATGACGCTCGACCAGGACTTTCTGCCCCTCTCCTATTTTACCATGTCACAAATCCGAAAAGAACACGCCCTTACGGAGGACATTGTGGTCAAAAGCAACGGTGACAGGAAAATAAACTGGCTGGCAGGAGTTTTCGGCTTCTACAAGCATGCCGACATCAACGCGCCGGTTACGTTCAAGGACTACGGCATCGAAAACCTGATTGTAGGCAACTGGAACAACATCAACACCGATTACCCGATGAAATGGGACAGCGACGCTTTCGTTCTGGGCTCACAGTTCACCATGCCCGGCTACGGACTCGCCACATACGGGGAAGTTTCAGCAGAATGGAACCACTTCACGGTAATCGGCGGCCTCCGACTTGACTATGAACAGAGCCGGCTCCATTACAGAAGCGACTGTAGCACCAGCTACACGCTGTACCATAATAATGAAGTGTTCCGAAACGACCCGATCGAGATTCATACCGACGGACATCTCAAGCGCTCTTTCCTCCAACTTCTACCCAAAATATCGGTTGTCTACGAACTTCCGGCCAACGGTAAACTCTATGCCTCCGTCAAAAAAGGATATAAGGCAGGAGGATTCAACACACAGATGTTTTCCGACGTACTCCAACAGGAACTGATGGGGAAAATGGGTATCGGGAAAAAATATGACATCAACGACGTGGTGGGCTATAAGCCCGAAACGAGCTGGAACTACGAAGTGGGCGGCAATCTCGAATTTTTCGACAACCGTCTGCTCGCCGACGTTGCCGCTTTCTATATTGACTGCCGCGACCAGCAGTTGACGGTATTCCCCGACGGGACAACCACCGGACGCATCATGACCAATGCCGGCAAGACCCGCAGTTTCGGAACAGAAGTGTCGCTGACAGCCCGACCGGTCAACAGACTGGAACTGCGAGCCAGTTACGGATACACCAACGCAAAATTTGTGGAATTCAACAACGGGAAAAACAATTATGCCGGAAAAGTCATTCCTTATGCCCCGCAAAACACTATCTTTGCAGGTGTAACCTATTCGTTCAAAATCCATCACGATTTTCTACGCTACGTTACTGTCGGAACGAATGTCAACGGCATCGGAAAGATATACTGGAACGAGTCCAACTCGACTGTGCAGCCGTTCTATGCACTGCTCAATGCCAATGTCCGACTGTCTGGCGAAAAATATTCGCTCGATTTTTGGACAAAAAATCTGACCGGCACGCAGTATAATACGTTTTATTTCGTTTCTATACAGCATGAGTTTCTCCAACGAGGGAAACCGTTGCAGATTGGCGCAACCCTAAGAATTAATATTTAATAAAACTATAAAATACTATGATGAAAAAAATCCTATCCCTATTGGCAGTTGTATTCCTGCTCTCATCCTGTCTCAACAGCGAAGATCCGAGTTACACAGTTTCACTCTCTTCCGTAGGCTACAACCACGTAACTTCATTTGAAGACAACACGACGAAACTGACGGCATCCAGCTATGACCTGGCCATGGATCTTGGCAAAATGACGATGAACATCGGAATGAAAATCAACCTCGGCGACGGCAACGACCAGGTTGAACTTTATCTCAATGACATTAAAATATCGTACGGCACCGATGCGCTCTACGTGTTCTCTGCTTCGGAAATTGTTCCGGAAAAAGGCGGTTCAGCCGATCCGAACTACACCATCACAAACCTCAAAGGTAAAATGTGGGCCTACTACACAAGCGACGGCAGCTCGACACGCGAAGTGATTGTCCTGACTCTGTCCTACATCGTAAACGGCAAATACAGCGTATTCACCGTCGACAATCAGCCGACATTCGTCAACAACCAGACGACAACCACCTGCACGAGCGCAGATATCCCTGCATATACAACTGCAACCACTACCTATGCAGTCAAGATGACCAGCACCTCGAAGGCCGATGTTACCATCTACAACGCCCAATTCAACAGCCAGATGCCGCAACTGACCATGACATTGAAAGATGTACCGGTTGTTCTGACTTCACAAGGCTATGAACTGAAAGCAGAAAGCATTGTTCCGCAAATCAACGACACCCCGTTCGAACAATACAAGATGAACGACTTCCGCCTGCAGGTAATTTCACAGGGAACAGAAATGTACCTCAGCTTCAACTGCAATGTGATGAACGCCAGCTACACTGTGGCAGCCCACGGATACAGCTACATACAAGCCAATGAATAATTCAGCAATATTCACATAATTTACAACTTGCGCCGGAATCTGTCGCCAACCGACAAATCCGGCGCAAGTCTTTTTTTATTGTATCGAGCCGGTTAAACTAAAATTGGTTTAAAAAATCATATTTCGGGCACAATAATTCGCCCATTTCAAAACTTTTTTCTACTTTTACCAAATAATCTAACGACATTACAACCAGAACAGAAATGCAACAAATAGAGGAAGACGACATTGTCAAAAGACTCAGAACTCCCGAGGACTGCCGACAAGCCTTCACGGAAGTGATAGCCCTCTACAGCGAACCCCTCTATTGGCAAATCAGAAAAATGGTCATCAACCACGAAGATGCCAACGACCTTCTCCAGAACACATTTCTGAAGGCATGGGCCAACGTGGAGAATTTCCGCGGAGAAGCGAAACTGTCGACCTGGCTCTACAAGATAGCCATCAACGAGTCTATCACCTTCCTTAACAAGGAACGCCAACGACAGAATATCTCGATTGACGACGACGATACGTTTCTCATCGATACGCTGGAAAGTGACGAGTGGTTTGACGGCGACGAACTGAAGCTCGAATTGCAGAAAGCCATCAGCAAACTGCCGGAAAAGCAACGTCTGATTTTCAATATGAGGTATTTTGATGAAATGAAATATGAAGAGATGTCCGAAATTCTCGGAACTTCCGTCGGCGCTCTGAAGTCTTCATTCCACCACGCTGTAAAAAAAATTGAACAATATTTTCAATAACGGTTAAACCTTTTTTTATTGTTTTAGTCAAAAGTATACTATGAAACAGGAAAACGACATATTCGATAAAATAGGAAAAGACCCAGGCTTCAGAGTGCCCGACGGCTATTTTGAAGACTTTGCAAAGAAAATGGCAGCACAGCTACCGGAGAAACAATTTACTGTCGAGAAAAAGACTACCGTATGGCTGAGCATTCGCCCATGGGTCTACATGGCTGCCATGTTTGCCGGAATCTGGTGCATGATGTACATATTCTCGGACATCAAAAATGCCAGTTCCAAGAATTTAGGATTCAATCCGGAGATTGCCGACGCAATGAACGACGAACAGTTTGTCAACGAGTTCATGATGACAGGCACAGGCAATATTTCCGATTACGACCTTTTAATGGAAATATATAACGAAGGCGTCGACGCAAGCGTCTTTGATTCTGACTCTATTAATTGAATTATCCAATGAAAAGAACATATTTATTTATCACATTAGCCCTTTTATTTTTTACAATCCCGGCAATATCCTACGCACAGGATTCTGATGTTCAAACCAGAAAAAAATGGTTCCAGGAAGTAAGAAACTACAAATACGACTTCTTCGCCAAGGAAATGGAACTGACAAAAGAACAGCAGAATGCCTTTTTCCCCGAATATGAAGCAATGGAAAAAGCCATCTTCATGGTTAACAAGGAAGCCCGGGAAATGGAATCGAAGATTACCAACTCGAAAGATGCTGTTTCGGACACAGAATACGAAGCAGCGGCTTTGGCTTTAACCAAAATCAAGCAAAAGGAAGGCGAAATAGAAATGGAGTATTTCACCAAATTTGAAAAAATCCTTTCTAAAAAACAGCTGTTCCTGCTTAAACGAGCTGAAAACAAGTTCACACAAAGCATTCTGAACTATCACAAGAAAGCAGCTAAATAAACAAAGAATAAACTACTTTTTCAAGAACCCATAACACCGGATTTCAGATGCTTGCCGAAATCCGGTGTTTTTTTTATAAACCTGCATTATGAAAAAACTATTTTTCTTTCTATGTATCCTCCTGGCTGCAATGCCGGCAGCCGGGGCAAAACAATCGGAACCCGATTTCCGCTATCCGGAAACAGTGATGAAACAGGCGGCTGAACAGATGAAAAAAGCCGACAAGAAAAAGGACTACCAGAACTTTATCGACGGCTTCATCCGATACTCCATCGCGAAAAGCCACATATCACAGGACTACGTTCCGCAAATCATACACACCACTGACAGCCTTGCTGCAACAATGGGCGACAAACGCTTCCAAGCAGTGCTCTACTGTTTGGAACTAAAAATGTTGGAAGCCTTTTACAATGAGAAGCCATACGTCTACTCCAGCCGCACCGAAATGACCGATACCGTACCCGGTGACATCAGAGAGTGGACGAACCGCAACTTCATCGACCGTGCCGTGGTATTGGCTGAAAACATTCTCGCAGAAAAGGATATTTTATCAAAAGAAAAAGTAGACAATTTCAAGACAATCATCAACGTTCCCAAAGAAGGGAAAGAGTTTGCCCCTACCCTCTTCGATGCGTTGGCCTATGAAACATTGGAATACCTGAACGAATTTGAATACACGGAAAATTACATTTATCCGATACAACGATTGGTCGACAGCAAAAGCTACATCAATGCGCCCAAAATATCTGATGAGCAAATCATAAACATGCAGCAGGCTTATTTCAAGGCATTGCTGACACTGCACAGCAACAACATTCCTGCTTATATTTATGCGGAACTGAAACGACTTGATGAATTGTACTGGATAGCATACGATATAACGGACGAAAAAGTCATCGAGCCTCAACTGGAAAAACTTTATCAACAATTCGCCGACAGTAAGTATTCTACCGAAATTCTTATCCGCTTGCTTAACGATAAAGATATCAGCGAACAATGGTACAAGACAGCCCAAGAGCACGTCAAGCGCTATGCAGACTATCCTCGCATCAACGATGTCAAAAACTATATTAACAAATGCGAAGAACAGTCGGTCGACCTTACAACAAAAGACTGGTGGCTTCCGTCGGATTCCATCCGTCTGGACGTGACTGCACGCAACCTGAATAAATTCAAGGTAAATATCTACCGCGTGACTTCCCAGCAGCCCCAATATGACAAGCTATCTGAATTGGGCAATCCTTTTTATTCCCAAACTTTCGTCATCGAATCAAACGGTATATACACTACAGATAAGAAAATAAAGTTACCACCATTGGATCTCGGATACTATTTAGTAATTGTGAAATTCACGGACAAAAAAGGCAAAACGCAAACATCCGACTCTCGTCAGGCCTTCACCGTTTCGAACCTGACAACATTGTTCCATGAAGTCAATGATGAACAACGTCTGTACGTTGTCCGCGCTGACAACGGGCAGCCTATGGCCAACGCCCTATTGTCTTTTGTGGAAAATAAAAATGTGGTACAAAAGCAACGTACCAACCGCTACGGATATGCCGTCATTGACAGAAAAGCAGGCCAATGTAATGGTTATGCGACATTGGGCAACGACACTGTACCATTCTACTTCTATACATCACCTACCCGAGAGGAATATATTTCAGGCAAAATATTTACAGACCTGAAAGTGTACCGTCCGGGGGAAACAGTTAAATTTTCTGCCATAATGTTCCATTCTGGGAAAAAGAACATACCGGTAAAGGAAGAAACGGTCAACATTACCGTGACAAATCCTAACGGCAAAAAGGTGGCTGAAATGACAATGCTGACAGATGCGTTCGGACGCGTTGACTCCACATTCATAACTTCCAAGGACGGAATCTCCGGATATTACAATATTTCCATCAAAAACAGCAAAAACAGGTATATAGCATCTTCAAGCATACAAGTGAGCGAATACAAGGCCCCGACATTCTATATCAGTTATGACAAAGAGCGTTCGAACCTTGCCACAACCGACTCCGTATGCCTGAAAGGCACAGTCATGACATTCTCGCAATTTCCGATTGCCAATGCCACAATTTCCTACTCACTCAACCCTCAGAACTTTTACTGGATTGAAAACAATGATTTGGATAGCACATCAGGTACAACAACGACCGATGCACAAGGCAACTGGTCCATTCTGCTTCCGGCAAGCATCTTCAATGGCTCCAACTGGGGAGTCTTCCAATTGGAACTGACTGCAACTTCGGAAAACGGAGAAACGCAAACTACCAGCGAAACCATCCGTATCGGAAGCAAAACCATACTCTCAATGGAAACCAAGGAAAAATATCTGAACGAACAACCGATATTGTTCCCAATCCACGCCCATAACCTGAATCAGGAACCGATGGATGTGGACTGCATCTACCGCGTCATCGCAGAAAAAGATACGGTAGCAACAGGCACTGTCAACACAAAAAATCCAGTCATTAACCTGACTTCTTTGAAATCGGGCAAATACAAGCTGTCACTTCGCATTGCCGGAGAAAAAGTACAAGACAATGACATTGTCCGCGACATTATCCTATACCGCAACTCAGACACCCTGCCTCCAGTCGAAACCATACTTTGGACTACCAAGGAGGCTGTGACCTGTAACGAGGACAACAGCTTTAGCCTTGAGTTGGGAAGCACGGCTGACAATTATTTCTTCTACACCATATATAACGACGAAAAAGTAATCGTTGACAGCTGGCAGTTCAAAGAAAAAGGCTTCACAAACTTCAATGAAAAAGCTGAATTCAGCAATGATTCCAAAACCTACCTGCAACTGACGGCCGTCCACAATTGTGAGGAAGAAACCGTACTCATCGAACTGCGCCCTTCCGCTCCACGCGACACGGTTAGCATAAAGCTGGAAACATTCCGCGACAATATTACCCCTGGCTCACGCGAAACATGGAAACTCCGCATTGCCGACAACAAGGGGAAAAACTACAAGGGGGCAGTTTTGGCCAATATGTATGATGCGGCACTAAATAAAATTGCCAATAACACATGGAGTTTGTATCTGCCAAAGGGATTTGCTCCATTCACCAGCAAAATAGCCTCTCCGCGTTACAGTCCTTTTCAATTCAACATACAGGCAAGTTCCGCATACAAGTATTTGAGTTCTCCCGACATTATTGAACCAAAACTGAATTTCTACGGACAATTACTGTTCAACAGTAACATAAACTACATAGCATACGGCGCGAACAGCATGGTCAAGCGTACTGCCGCTTCAGCCGATATGGCATTAGTAGAGTGTTTAGTAGCCGATGAAGAATCAAGCACTCGTTCCATCGAACTGAAAACCGGTGCCATCCAACTGGAACAGAAAAATTCCCCCTATGACTACCGCGACCCGGACATCAAGACGGCGTTCTTCCTGCCGGCACTTGTATCCAACGAAAACGGCGAGGTTGTCATCTCGTTCGACGTGCCGAACCGCAACACGCAATGGCAATTCTCGGCCATCGCCTATACGGAAGACATGAAATATGACGTTATCAACCGCCTTATCACCGCCAACAAACCGCTGATGGTTCAGCCAAACATGCCACGGTTTGTCCGCATTGGCGACACGCTGACCGTTAAAGCCACGGTGATGAACAATACAGACAAGGAAACGACTGCGAAAGTGCGTGTCGAATTTTTCACGCCTAAAGACAACAAGGTGGTTTCTAAAACAGATGTCACACTCACACTGCCTGCCAAAGGTTCGGACATCATTGCGTTCGACATGAATATCGATGAAAAATATGACTACCTCGGCTATCGCATCAAAGCGGACAACGGAACAAACAGCGACGGCGAGCAGAATATCATAGCCGTGCTCCCCTCCACTACTGATGTCGTGGAAGCAGAACCGTTCTACATGACAGCCGAACAAAAGTCAGCGAAATGGGAACTTCCGAAATTCGGACAAGAAGGAAAAATCACTTTTGAATATTGCGACAACCCGGTATGGTACTGTGTAACGGCCCTGCCTTCGGTCATATCTTCATCAGAAACGGCCACAGCCTACATCACTAACTACTATGCAACGGTGATGGCCGACAACATTGTACGCAGCAATACACAAATCGCCGAAGCCATCAAAAAGTGGAATGAAACGAAGGAGCAGAAATCCAACCTTCAAAAGAACGCTGAACTGAAAACCATCAGTTTGGAAAACACTCCGTGGCTTAATGAAGCGGAATCGGAAACGGCGATGATGGGCAAACTTGCCGACCTGACCGATGCCGCCACTATTGAATATCGCAAACAAAAGGCTCTGACCTCTTTGAAGGATTTACAGAATGCAGACGGAGGATTCTCTTGGTTTAAAAACTGCGAATCCTCAGAATATATCACACGGACTGTAGTCGAGTATTTCGGACGATTGAAAGAAATGGGCTATTTCGACAACAACGTTCTTGCTGCCGACATCATAACAAAGGCTGTCAACTATCTCGACAATCAGGTTATCGAAGATTTGAAAAAGGCAAAAGAGCCGGAAAAACTGTATGGCGGATATTTCAGCTATCTCAGCGTTCGAATGCTTCACAACGACATACTTATGCCAAAAGAACTGGTTCCGGTGAAAACAAAGACACTGGAATCCGTCGAAGACAGTTGGGGCAACTATTCCATCCCAATGAAAGCAGAAGCAGCTATACTGCTTGCCAATTGCGACAAGAAAAAGACTGCTGCCGCAATTGTGGAATCACTGCGCCAATACACGGTAAAAACAGAAAATCGCGGCATCTACTGGGATGTGAACGGAAACAAGGTAAACATTGCCGCCAACGCACTCCAAGCCTTCAATAAGGTAAATTCGGAGGATAAGGACATCGACCGTATCCGTCTGTGGCTGCTCCAGCAAAAAGAAACGCAAAACTGGGGAACATCGGCGAATGCCTGCGATGCCGTCTACGCAGTTCTGACAACAGGCTCATCCTGGGTGAACAGCGAACGTAAGGCTCCGGAAATAAAAGTCGGCAACATAAAAATCGACACAAAAACAACTGACTGTTATTTCGGCTACATCAAACGCTCGTTCGACTTCGGCACATTGAAGGGCAACAAACTGTCCGTAAAACGCTATGGCGACAATCCGGCATGGGGAGCCGTCTACTGCCAGTACAATGCTCCTATGCAGGAAGTACAGAAACAATCGGCCACCGATATTCAGGTCAACAAGGAGTTCTATCTCTACGACGAAGCAGGGAAGCTCATAGGAAAACCGGCAAATACCTTCAAGGTAGGCGACCGTGTACAAGTGAGAGTAACCGTCAAAACGGCCCGCGACCTCGACTTCGTAGCCTTGACCGACGACCGTGCTGCCTGCTTTGAACCCGTTGACCAACTTCCAGTCTACAGTTGGAAAGAAGGCATTCGCAGCTACCGCGAAACACGCGACTCGGCTACCAATATCTTCATCACCCGCTTGACAAAAGGAACTTACGTAATGACCTACGACGTATTTGTCAACAATGTCGGTACCTATAACAGCGGCATCGCCACGGCTCAGTGTCAGTACGCGCCGCAAATCGTGTCTCACTCCAACGGTACCGTAATCACAGCAGAATAGACAAATAATCTCACTACAAAAACAACCCGCGGGATTGACTGTAACGCCAATCCCGCGGGTTTTACTTTTTATCGGATTCTTTTAGTTTTCCAAATACCATTTATAGAGCGCGGCTACGCCGTCTTCAATCTCCATCTTGTGATGCCAGCCGAGTGAATGCAACTTGCTGACATCGGTCAGCTTGCGCATCGTGCCGTCGGGCTTCGTAGCATCCCAGCAGATTTCACCTTCATAGCCTATCGTGCGTTTGATGATGTCTGCCAACTGAGCGATAGTTACCTCCTTGCCGCTGCCAATATTGATGTGGCAGTTGCGCACTTCCGGATTGTCGCCCTTCAGTTGCTCAAAGTCGATATTTTCCATCACATAGACAGAAGCATCCGCCATATCCTCGCTCCAAAGGAATTCACGGATAGGTTTGCCCGACCCCCAGAGGTTCAAATGGCCGTTGCAAATGCCGTATTTTTCCAACATGGCATCAATAACTTCATCGTTGGCTTTGCCGTCAATATCACCCACCGGACGACGGTCAAGATCGCGGCGTATAGCCTCACGGTCGTTCTCCATACGTAGTTTTGCCAAATACATCTTACGAATCATAGCCGGCAACACATGGCTGCGCACCAAGTCGAAATTGTCGTTCGGACCGTAAAGGTTCGTCGGCATAACGGCTATATAGTTTGTACCATACTGCAAGTTGAAGCTTTCACACATCTTCAGTCCGGCAATCTTCGCGATAGCATACGGCTCGTTGGTGTATTCCAACGGTGATGTAAGCAAAGCGGATTCAGGTATCGGCTGCGGAGCTTCGCGCGGATAAATGCAAGTGCTGCCCAAGAAAAGCAGTTTCTTTACACCGTGGCGGAAACTCTCCCCTATCACATTCTGCTGAATCTGCAAATTGCGGTAGATAAAGTCGGCACGATAGATGCTGTTTGCCATAATTCCGCCCACGAAAGCTGCGGCAAGAATAACATATTCCGGCTGTTCTTCGTCGAAAAAGCGGCGAACCTCAACGGCATCCAGCAAATCCAGTTCTGCATGCGTACGGCCTACAAGGTTCGTATATCCCTTGATTTTCAAATTGTTCCATATAGCAGAACCTACCAGTCCGCGGTGGCCTGCCACATAGATTTTAGCATTTTTCTCCATAATCAGTCCGTTAAATCATTTTATCGGTATCGTGCTGACGACGTTTAATCATCTCGATATCGTGGTCGGTCATAATGTTTACCAATTCCTCAAATGTGGTTTTGCGCGGATTCCATCCGAGTTTCGTGCGTGCCTTTGTCGGATCGCCTAACAGCTGTTCCACTTCGCACGGACGGAAATATTTCGGATCAACTTCCACCAGCACCCGTCCGGTAGCCACATCGATACCCTTTTCGTCAACGCCTTCGCCTTCCCAGCGCAGTTCAATGCCGGCACGGCGGAAAGAAAGTTCCGTAAATTCACGCACGGAATGGTATTCGCCCGTAGCAATTACAAAATCTTCCGGCTCCGGCTGCTGCATGATAAGCCACATACATTCCACATAGTCGCGGGCATAACCCCAGTCGCGGCGGGCGTTCATGTTTCCCAAATACAGTTTGTCCTGCAATCCGGCTACGATGCGCGCTACGGCCAAAGTAATCTTTCTTGTAACGAAGGTTTCACCGCGGCGTTCGCTTTCGTGATTGAACAGAATACCGTTTACAGCATACATACCGTAACTTTCACGGTAGTTTTTCGTAATCCAGAAACCATAGATTTTGGCACAGGCATACGGGCTGCGCGGATAGAACGGAGTCGTTTCGCGTTGCGGAATCTCCTGTACCTTACCGAAAAGTTCCGAAGTACTTGCCTGATAGATACGCGTCTTTTTGTCAAGTTTCAGCATACGCACCGCTTCAAGCAGGCGCAGCGTGCCGATAGCATCTGTTTCGGCTGTATATTCAGGCACCTCAAACGATACCTTCACATGGCTTTGAGCGGCCAAGTTATAGATTTCATCCGGCTGTATTTCCTGAATGATGCGAATCAGCGAACTTGAATCCGTCATGTCGCCATAATGCAGATTGATGAGGCGTTTGCGTTTCATGTCGCGCACCCATTCATCGAAATACAAGTGCTCGATGCGACCGGTGTTGAACGAAGAACTGCGGCGGATAATGCCGTGTACCTCATACCCCTTATCCAACAAAAATTCAGCCAAGAACGAACCGTCCTGACCTGTGATACCCGTAATAAGGGCTACTTTTTGAGAATCAGCCATATATTTTTTTCCTTTATTTAATTATCAAATTCAATATGTCGGACAAGGCATTGACCGTGTAGCGCGGCTTTGCCTCGTCGGCCACTTCAATGTTCTGCGGATGAATATTCCTTCCGTCGTCCGCAAGACAAACAGTAGTCCAACCCAAGCGGTTGGGATGAAGGAAATCTTTCCGCGGGTTGTCGCCCACATAGAAAAACGCCTCAGCCTGCGGATAAGTCCGGCAAAAATATTCAAAATTATCGGGAGACGTCTTGTCCTTTCCAGTCTCTTCCGAAATCAAGATATCCGCCTCATCAAAATAGCGGAACAATCCAAGCGCCTCCAACTTGTTGCGCTGTCCTGTCGAACGCCCGTCAGTGATGATTCCCAACCGACAACCGGCAGCCTGCAACGCCGTCAGCAATGCTTCCGCTTCGCCGCCAAGATGCAAATCAGGCTTGTGAGTGCGATAGAGCTCCACCAGTTCGGCAACCGGCAAAGTCAGCCCCAACCCCGCTTCCAATGCGTCAAAAGGATTCTCACCTCTGCCAAAAGCGTCCGCCATCCATCGGTAGGCAGTCGGACCATCCACTCCATAATCGGCAGCGACTTTGGCGGCAACGGCACGATAACCGGAATATACATAGTCCACCTCTTTATAGAGCGTGTCGTCAAGGTCGAACACCACCACTTTCATAGCCGTCGGCAACTATTTCAGCAGATAGCCTTTCAGCACATCCACTATATATTGCAGTTCTTCCTGTTTCAAGCTCGAACCGCTCGGCAGACACAATCCCATGTCGAACAGACGTTCGCAGCAGTCGCCGCCATAATAAGGCGCGTCCTTATAAATAGGTTGCATGTGCATCGGACGCCACAAGCGACGGGTTTCCACACCGGCTTCCGCCATAATCTGACGTGCCGTTTCCGGGTCTTTTCCCGTAGCCGGGTCGATAAGTATCGTCGACAGCCAGAAATTTGAATTGAAATCGGCCGACGGATTTTGTTGAACCGTCACTCCCGGAACATCGGCCAAAGCTTTCGTATAGAAACGGTGAATGTCGCGGCGCAGTTCCACATGGTCGGCAAGCACGTCCATCTGACCGCAACCGATACCCGCACAAATATTGCTAAGACGGTAATTATAGCCGATTACCTCATGATAGTAGTACGGACGATTTTCACGCGCCTGTGTTGCATAGAACTTCACGCGGTCGGCCTCTTCCTTCGTGCGGCAAACCAAAGCGCCACCACCCGATGTGGTTATCACCTTGTTGCCGTTAAAGCTCAAGCAGCCGAACTCTCCAAACGTTCCGCACTTCACGCCCTTGTATTCCGAGCCGAGTGCTTCGGCGGCATCTTCCACCACCGGTATATTGTATTTCTTCGCGATGGCCATTATTTCGTCCAATTTTGACGGCATACCGTAAAGATGCACGGGGATAATGGCTTTCGGATATTTGCCTGTTTTTTCCTTTCGGTCGATAATGGCAGCTTCCAACGCTTCCGGCGACATGTTCCATGTGTCAGGTTCGCTGTCGACAAACACCGGATTGGCACCCTGATATTTCACCGGATTGGCACTTGCCGCAAACGTGAACGACTGACAGATGACTTCATCGCCCGGACCGACGCCCAACGAAACAAGTCCCAGATGAATGGCAGCCGTTCCGGCACTTAATGCCACCACATAAGGAGCACCGAGATATTTTTCCAAACGGTGTTCAAATTCGTCGACGTTGGGGCCCAATGGCACTACCCAATCTTCACGATAGGCTTTTTCCACCCACTCCATTTCCGTTCCACCCATGTGAACGTAGGAAAGCAAAATGCGAGGTTTCATTTTCTTTTAATTCTAATATTTTTTTCAGTTGCAAAGATAGCGAAAGGTGAACGCAGAGACAAACGAAAACGCAGTTTTCAAATTTGGCCATGCTAAACCATATCCCATATTATCCAATATAAGGAAAGATTAACATTAGACAGAAGAACAGAAGAACAAAATTTTTCCCGACTGTCAATTTTAAAATCTGTGCTTTTGTTCTTCTGTCAAATATAGCGAAAGGTGAGCGGAGAGACAAACGAAAACTTGTTTTCATATTTGGCTATCCCGAACAGCCTCCTATCTTCTACAAAGATACGGCAAACTTCCGCTCAATGTACCAACATAAAATTTTTCTTTCTGTTAAAGTCCGATGCAGTGATATACAAAACCTTCTTCCGCCAAATCGGCTGCATCATAAATGTTTCGGCCGTCCACGATGACATGCTGGCGCATTGCACGATGGATAATGCTCCACGAAGGCAAGCGGAACTCTTTCCATTCCGTCAACAGCGCAATGGCATCGGCATCGATTACCGCTTCATACATATCACGCGCATAATTGATGCGAAGCCCCAAACGGCGGCGCGCTTCGTCCATAGCCACAGGGTCGTAGGCTATGACCTCGGCACCGGCTTCCAGCAATTTCTCGATGACCACCAGCGACGGAGCTTCGCGCATGTCATCGGTTTCGGGCTTGAACGAGAGTCCCCACATGGCAATACGTTTTCCCTTCAAATCGCCACCGAAAGCATCCGACAGTTTGCGGAACACGATTCCTTTCTGCGATTCGTTGACCGCCTCCACCGCTTCAATGACACGCATGTGATAGCCATTCTCCTTGCCCGTATGGATAAGCGCCTTCACATCTTTCGGGAAGCACGAACCGCCATAACCGCAACCTGCATAAAGGAACTTGTTGCCGATACGGGCATCCGTACCGATACCCTTTCTCACCATATTCACGTCGGCTCCGACAAGTTCGCAGAGGTTGGCAATATCGTTCATAAACGAAATACGCGTTGCCAGCATGGAGTTAGCGGCATATTTTGTCATCTCTGCCGAAGCAATATCCATGAAAATTACCCGGAAATTGTTCAGCAGGAACGGACGATAAAGCCGCTCCATCACTTTCCTTGCACGATCGCTCTCAATACCTATAACAACGCGGTCGGGCGACATAAAGTCCTTGATGGCAGCCCCTTCCTTTAGAAATTCAGGATTGGAGGCCACTTCAAACGGAATGTCAACGCCACGCTTGTCAAGTTCTTCACGAATAGCCGCCTTGATTTTTTTCGATGTTCCGACCGGAACCGTACTTTTTGTGACCAGCAAGGCATATTTTTTGATATTCTGCCCGAAGGTTCGCGCCACTTCCAGCACATACTGCAAATCGGCGCTACCGTCCTCATCCGGCGGCGTTCCTACGGCACTGAACACCACCTCTACGTCATCCAGCACACTCGCCAGATTGGTAGTAAAGTGCAGACGGCCGGCCTCCACATTTCGTGTCACCAGTTCGTCCAGTCCTGGTTCATAAATCGGAATAATGCCCTTCTGCAAGTTTTCGATTTTTTCCTTATTGATATCCACGCAAGTGACATCGACACCAACTTCAGAAAAGCATGCGCCGGAAACCAATCCGACATATCCGGAACCGACAATTGCTATTTTCATATTCTTTCAAATTTACTTTCCAATCATTAATAACGACAAAATCCTGTTTTTCCCAATGACATAGTTCGCCCCCAACGTAGCCGCCACAATAAAGAAGGCAAAAAATGCCGAAACTGCCATCAACGGTACGAATGCCAAATCAAGCATACGGAGCGGCTCCTGGAGAGGAGTCAGCGGAAACAGGAAAAAATAGTGCAATAAATATATAGCCAAACTATTGTTGCCCAAATACAGGAACCAACGCTTTACGACACCCGGTTTTGACGGTTCCGACGGCGTTGCCGATTTTGCCACCCCCATGACCAACACCATCAGCGAAGCATGGAGCAACGGCTGTGCCACATAAAGCATTCCTTCCGACAAGTTCGGGAATTTCCAAGTATAGGCAGAATAGTACCACGAAACAAAAAACACGGCAACTGCCATCACGCCTGTCCATGAATTCACTACCGCCCTATCAAACAGTGCGCTGTATTTACGGGCAAACACACCGAACATGAACACCGGATAAAAACGGGCAAGCAGTCCTACACCCAGCGGGTCGAAATTAGCAGCCGCATCCGACAGCAACGGCACGACAACAATCATCAGCCCATACACGACAACGGAAACAACCACCTGCAGGACACCACTGCGGATACGGCAAAACAGCCGGCTCAGCAGAGCATAGACAAGCATCAATTCAAAAAGCGTCAGCGTAAACCAATAACCGTCCTTCCAGTAAGACATCAGCATATCGGGAATATTCGACGACAGCGGCGACTGCAGGCCGCTGTGAGGGAAATAGGTTATCCACAGAGAGCTCACCACAAAAAAAGGCACCATCAACTGCAAGAACCTGCGTTTCAGGTTGGGTGCAACGAAAGATTTTAAAGTAGAAGTCTTATAGGTAAAATATCCGCTGATAAAAAAGAAAACAGGCATATGCACTTCTCCAATAAGCTTAAAGGCTACCGACGAATCAATGTCGCGGATACACATGGTCAGCACATGTCCCATAACAACCAGGAAAATGGCTATGCCTTTCAGCAAATCAAAAGTGTCAACCCGTTTTGTGTTTTTATCCATATTTTCACTATTCCAGTTTTTCTATCAACGAAGGATGAATATATGCCGTTGCAACAGCAACGAGTCCGGGAATTGAAACCACCACACGCCGGTCACCTTTCACCCGCATAAACACCCCTTCAAGCCCGGCAAAAATGCCGCCTGTCACACGTACCCGCGTGCCCTTCTTCATTTGAACGACAGCCGGGTCGAAATAGACCAGTTGGTCGTTGGCAGTTCCGGCAACGGCAATGAAATTGGCCATCTGCACGTCGGGCACCACTATCGGACATTTCTTTTCCCTGTCCATAATATAGCGCACGGGCAACTTTGTCGTAGCCTTAAACTCTTTCATGTCAGCCTCAGCCATCCGGACAAAAATAAGGTTATGGACAGATGGAACCAGACGCCTCACACTACGGCCGTTGTGAAGCACTTCGGTATATTGCATAGGGACAAAATTTTCCACTCCCTTAGCATCCAGTTCCGCCTTAACCTTCAGTTCACGATTGTAGGTAACACGAATAGCGTACCACAATTTTGACTGTTCCGTTTTGACTTGCATACTATTCATTCAAGAAACAACAAAATAAGAGTCTGCCGAACCGCAGCCTATCTTATACAAAGATATCGCCAGGTGAGCGCAGAGACAGACGAAAACGCAGTTTTCAGTTTGGCTTTGCCGAACCGCAGCCTATCTTATACAAAGATACAGCAAAATCGGTTCTCCCACAAAAAAAAACGGCAGTTTTATTCGCCCCTGCAAAAAGACACCACGCTGACAATCTGCACGATTACCAGCGTGGCGTCTTTATAGAATTCAATAAACTCAAAAAAACAGGCGCAAATAAACCGTCGTCACAAAAAGCGACAACGGTATATTTTATTTCTGCTTGTCAGTCTTTAATCTTATTTGTTAACAGTGTGAGATACTGTCAAACGAGCACGACCTTTAGCACGACGACGAGCCAGAACCTTACGGCCGTCAGCAGTTGACATTCTTTCACGGAAACCGTGTTTGTTTACTCTCTTTCTGTTTGAAGGTTGGAAAGTTCTTTTCATTTCTATTTATCTTATTTCGTTAATATTCTATTTTTCGGACTGCAAAATTAGGGACATTTTTTTAAATATCAAAACAATCGGGCATTTTTATTTCCAACTTTTTACGAACGACAGGAAACCTCGCGCCCGTCCCCTATCTCAATCGTTCTGCGTCGTGCAGCAGTTTGTAGTCGTGTTCAATGCGCTTTTTTGCAAGGAATGTGCACACCAGCGCAAAAGCCGGCATCAAAGAAGCGATGGCCCATTTGCATGCAATGATTACATCCAGCTTGTTATAGAACAGGGCAATGACCACGTAAGCAACCACTGTCAACAACATTGTCACGGAACAGAGCGTACGCTGCAATTTCAACGCCTTGAACTTGGCAATGTTCACCAATGAAAGCAGGCAGCACAAAGCCGTCATAATATAATAGACATACGCATACTGAACACCCTCAATTGCCACTGTGCCGCTCAGCAGATTGCTCAGCGAAATGGACATTGCCTGACCCTGAAGCACCTGCAAATCAAGCACAGGCAAGAAAGTGGCCAAGCCAAACATAACAGCCGCTATCAGCAGATAGACCGTTTGCCAACGTTGTAGTACCATAAATTTCTTTTTTAGATTTTGCCTGCAAAAATAATAAAAGGTAAGCGGAGAATAAAATAATGGAACTCGTTTTAATTATTTTTTATCCCAAACCGCACGCTATTTTACCCCAAACTACATTTCTTCCGGTCACTGACAACGCTGCCCGAATGTTATTTCTGCCTCTCGTTGATTTCCCTTTTCTTTTTGGCAGGATATTTGCATATTTTTCACTAAATTCGCAAAGCCTACGACAAAACCGCCGCAGGCAAAAACAAAAAGCCCTATGGACTACAACAACATTGAACAAAAAAAGAAAATTATCATCAAGCGACTGGAACAACGACGCCTCAACGAAGCACTGAAAATGCTCGGCGAACTGGCTACGGAAACTTCCAACTGGGAAATAAAAAGCAAAATCGAGGCAATCGAACAGTCGTACAAATATATGCTCAACTATATGGCGGAAGGCGTTGCCGACCCGAAACGCAACGAAATCTACGAAAGCATCATCGCACAAGCCTACGAACTGTGCGACTTCACGACGAACGAACTGATTGCACAGACTTCCACCAAACTGCATTACAGCATTCTCCGCCGCGAACGCATGCGTCCGGAAAACCTCAGCGCACTGCTTGCCAAACATGAGACGGCGCAACACAACTATGACAGTTATCGCGAACTGGCTGAAAAGGACCTCAACCAATTGGCAGGGCTCCGCAACATCGTAGAAAACATAGAAAACGACATATTCAATCATATTTGGGTAGCGTTTCCCGTCAGCACGGACGACCTTGCACATATCCGTGCCATCTTTACCGACAACCAGTATCCAGATTCGCTCCGCGAACTGACAGTGGCAGCCATCATGCTCAACCTGCTGGAACACTACAGCGAGAACCTGCTGCTGGCCCTGACCGACATCTACAGCCTGACGCAACAGCCGTCACTGCAAATAAAATCAATGGTTTGCGCACTGATTGTCATGCACAAATACCGCAACATCATCGGTCATTCACAAGCGCTCGCTCTGCGCATGGCCGCTTTTGCCGACAACCCGCAGGCAAGCAAGGACATCATGAACATATTCCTACAATTTATCCGCAGCCGTGGCACTGAACGCATTATCCGCAAGGTGAACAACGAACTCGTACCGGAGATCATGAAACTGAAGCCGGAGCTTCGTCGAAAACTGCAGGATTCGGGCGTCGGCGAAGACATGGAAAATCTGGCCGAGAACCCCGACTGGCAGGAAATGCTCGACAAATCCGGCATTACCAAAAAGATGCAGGAACTCAATGAAATGCAGATGCAAGGCAACGACGTGTTCCTCAGTTCTTTTGCCAAGCTGAAAAATTTCCCGTTCTTCAGCACCGTTTCCAACTGGTTTCTGCCTTTCGACGGAGCACACTCCTCCATTTTCCGGATTTTCAAGACAGAAAACAATCCGCTAATGACCGTTGTCAACCGTACGGGTGCCTTCTGCGACAGTGACAAATACTCGTTTGCATTGTCGGTTGCAAGCGTCCCGGAACAACAAAGGGCCATGATGCTCGGTCAGTTTGACGAACAGAACGCCCAACTGATGGAACTTGTCAAGTCGGAACTGCCCGACCCGGAAAAAGACCGCGACAACATTGCCAATAAATACGTACAGAACCTCTACCGGTTTTTCAACCTGTTTTCCCGCAAATCGGAATTCTACAATCCGTTCAAAACACCGCTCAACCTCATTGAAGTTCCGTTCGTACGCGACATTCTGTCGGACACAGACAGTCTGAAACTAATTGCCGAATTCTATTTCAAGCAGGAATATTTTTCGGATGCGCTCTCGCTATTCCAACGCATTTCACTGACAGAAGCACCGACAGCCGAACTCTATCAGAAAATGGGATACTGCCACGAAAACTGCATGGATTTCGACAAGGCCATCGAATACTACGAAAAAGTGGAACTGATGAAGAACAACGACGTGTGGACACTCAAGCATTCCGCTCTGTGCCACCGGGCAAACGGCGACATCGAAAAAGCGTTGGACTGCTACCTGCGCATTGAAAAGCTGAAACCCGACAACATCGCCACGGCCAACAATATAGCCAATTGCCTGCTTGAAGCCGGCAAACCCGAAGAAGCGCTAAAATATTATTTCAAAGTGGACTATATGGCCGACAAGGGCAACAAGACACTGCGGCCTATCGCCTGGTGCTCTTTCCTCTGCGGCAATCTGTCACAAAGCCTGGACTATTACAACAGGATCATCGCCAACGGTCCGTCGGCCGACGACTATATCAACCGCGGACACACGCTACTTGCTTCCGACAACATCAAGGAAGCCATCGAATCCTATAAGAAAGCCATCGAAACGGACGGCAATGACATCGACAAATTTATCAGCACGCTTGACTCCGACAAGCAATATTTAGGCAATGCCGGTGTCAATCTGGAAGATTTGCCGATGATAGTCGACAAAATTCGCTATGACTTAAACATCTAAGCCTCTGCGCTTGTTGTAAATTTTATAACTTTGCAAATCATTAACTACCATATTCCCTATTATGAAACATAGAGATATTATTAAAAAAGCAATTATTCCTTTATTATTTACAGCCCCATTTATGACCAACGCTGAAAATATTTTCCTTGAGGAATTCAAGACGACGCACCATTGCGTGCCATTCGACAGAATCGAAAAAAGCTACTACGAAGCAGCCGTAGATTCAGGTATCAAACAAGCGGAACAGGAAATCGCCGCCATTGTCAACCAACGTTCAGTGCCGACTTTCGAAAATACGATTGTCGCCCTTGAGAATTCCGGAGAAATCCTCAACCGCACCCTCAACACCTTCTACCCTATTCTTTCGGCAGACGGCGACGACGAGATGAACGAAATATCACTCCGCATTGCCCCGAAACTTTCGGAATATCAGGCCAACATCACGCTGAACGAAAAGCTGTGGCAACGCATCAAGCAGGTGTACGACAACCGCGACAAGCTGAACCTTTCCGTGGAAGAAGCCACTTTGCTGCAAAGAACGTATGACATGTTTGCACAATCGGGCGCCACGCTCGAAGGTGCCGACCGCGACACTTACCGCAAGCTGACGGCCGAACTTTCTGAACTGACACTGAAATTCAACCAGAACACCGTGAAGGAAACAGCCGCCTACGAAATGTGGCTGACCAAGGACGACCTTGCCGGACTTCCGGAAAGTTCTGTCGAAGCCGCTGCCCTCGCCGCCAAGGAAAAAGGCCGTGAAGGCGAATATCTCATTACCTTGCAGGCTCCTACCTACATGGCCTTCATGAAATATTCTTCCCGCCGCGACCTTCGTGAGAAGCTGTACAGAGCTTACAACACGCTCTGCACCAAAGGAGATTACGACAACACGAAAATCATGGCACGCATTGCCGAAATCCGTTTGGAAATCGCCAAGCTGATGGGAGCAAAGACTTATGCCGAATACAGCCTGCGACGCACAATGGCCGAAACGCCGGAAAATGTCTACAAACTGCTCGACCAGCTTCGCGATGCCTACATGCCGGCCTGGAAAAAGGAATACAAGGAACTGACAAAATATGCCCAGAAGGAAGAAGGCAAAAAGTTTGAACTTCAGGCATGGGACTATTCCTACTATGCAAACAAGCTGAAAAACGAAAAATACTCGTACAACGAGGAAGAGCTTCGTCCCTACTTCGAACTGAACAATGTCATCAAAGGCGTGTTCGGTCTGGCCACCAAGCTTTATGGCTTGCACTTCACTGAAAACCAAAACATTTCAGTCTACAATCCGGAAGTGAAATCGTTCGACGTTACGGACAGCCAAGGCAACTTCGTCGGCATTCTTTATACTGACTTCTTCCCCCGTGCAACAAAACGTAGCGGTGCATGGATGACGGAATTCCGAGGACAGAAAGTGGAAAACGGCGTTGACGAACGTCCGCACGTCACTTTGACAATGAACTTCACACAGCCGACCGAAAACAAGCCGTCATTGCTGACGTTCTATGAAGTGGAAACATTCATCCATGAATTCGGCCACGCTCTTCACGGACTGCTGTCGCAAACCCATTTCGGTTCGCTTGCAGGAACAAACGTATACCGCGACTTTGTGGAAGTTCCGTCACAATTCAACGAAAACTTCCTGACACAAAAAGAATTCCTCGACAGTTTTGCCAAACACTATATCACCGGCGAACCCATTCCGCAAGAACTGGTCGACAAGATTATCCGCTCATCGCAATTCGGTGCGGCCTACGCCTGCCTGCGCCAATTGAGTTTCGGTTATCTCGACATGGCATACCACACAATCACGGCACCTGTAACCGACCCGTACAAGTTTGAGGCAGACGCAATGGAAAGCGTACGCACCCTCCCGCTTGTGGAAGGCTGCATCATGGCACCGCAATTCAACCACATTTTCTCCGGAGGCTATGCTGCCGGCTACTACAGCTACAAATGGGCAGAAGTGATTGAAGCCGACGCATTCCAGTACTTCAAGGACAACGGAATATTCAATCCGGAAGTGGCAAAATCGTTCCGCGACAATATTTTGAGCCGCGGCGGAACAGAAGCTCCGATGGTGCTCTACAAACGTTTCCGCGGTCAGGAGCCGAGCATCGACGCCCTGCTCATCCGCGACGGAATCAAGAAAGAGAAAAAATAGCCTGACACATTTTCGTCAGCCACTCTGAGAGAATCGCCTTCAGGTCGGACTTGAAGGCGATTTTCTCATCTTTTTATCCGAACGACTCCGCACATACAGAAAAAAGATTTCACATCTTCTACAACTTATTTTCTTATTTTTTTATTATCTAAGGGAATATTATTAATTTTGTCGATTATTTTGTCGGTACAAGTATACGACAAAATTGAAGTATATTCTTCAAAGAAATAGAAGAGTTGTAGCACTATGGACAACAACATCAAACAACACCAATTGGACCTCCGCTATCTGCGAATGGCAAGAATATGGGCCGAAAACTCCTATTGCAAACGCAGACAGGTAGGAGCACTGATAGTCAAGGACAAAATGATAATTTCGGACGGATACAACGGCACCCCTTCTGGATTTGACAATGTCTGCGAAGATGCCGACGGGCACACATTCCCATATGTGCTCCACGCCGAAGCCAATGCCATCACCAAAGTGGCATGCAGCAACAACAGCAGCAAAGGAGCTACTCTTTACGTCACCGCTGCACCCTGCATCGAATGTGCAAAACTCATCATCCAGGCCGGCATTACAAGAGTGGTATTCTCCGAACTCTACCGCCTTGCCGACGGATTGGAACTGCTGAAGCAAGCCAACGTAGAATGCATATTTATGGAAGTTCCCAAAGAATAGGGACTTCACACTTACCGAAAAGACGATACGAAAAGTTATATAAAAAAATGAGAATAAAACATAGCTCCATAATCTGGTTTCCTTTAGTTATCGCGCTATCGATTGTCGCAGGTATCATTATCGGGAACCATATTTCTACAAAAAAATTCATTCTCGACAAGGACAGAAAAATCAATACTGTGCTGAACATCATCGAGAGTGAATATGTTGATTCTGTCGACATTAAGGATTTGGTGGAACTCACCATCCCTAAAATTGTCGCCAATCTCGACCCGCACTCCTACTATATTCCGGCCAAAGACGTCAAATCGGTCAACGACGAGCTGGAAGGCTCCATCAGCGGCATCGGAATCTCGTTCATTATGGCCAACGACTCGGCACAGGTAGTGGAAGTCATTCCCAACGGTCCTGCCGAAAAAGCCGGTATCCTTGCCGGTGACCGGATTGTGAGCGTAAACGACTCCATCATAACCGGACCAACGGTTTCCAGCGAGAAGGTGCAAAGCCTTATCCGTGGAGCAAAGGACACGAAAGTCACCATCAAAATTAAACGAAACAACTCGAAAAAACTGCTTTCGTTTGACATCGTTCGCGGCGACATTCCTATCAACACGGTCGACGCTTCCTACATGATTGACAAGACAACCGGCTACATCAAAGTCAACAAATTCGGCCGTAACACCTACGACGAATTCCTCAACGCTCTCGGATTGTTGAAGGACCAGGGTGCACAACGCTACATTGTCGACCTCCGTGGCAATGCCGGCGGATATATGGAAATGGCCATATTGATGGTCAACGAATTCCTGTCGAAAGGAGAAATGATTGTCTACACGAAAGCGCGCGATCCTCGCGAGAACACGCAGGTTTGGAGCGACAACAGCGGCTCGTTCCATGATGCCCAGATTGCAGTGCTTATTGATGAATACTCGGCAAGTGCAAGTGAAATTCTTGCAGGTGCGCTTCAGGACAACGACCGCGGTCTTGTCGTAGGCCGCCGTTCGTTCGGCAAAGGTCTGGTTCAGAAACAGACATACCTGCCTGACAGCAGTGCCCTCCGCTTGACCATAGCCCGCTACTACACACCGTCAGGCCGTTGCCTGCAAAAGGACTACAAGCCGGGCGATGAAAGTTCCTACAGCATGGAACTCTACGACCGCTATTCACACGGAGAAATCTACAATGCCGACAGCATCAAGGTGGACAAGAGCAAAATATTCAAGACGGCACACGGAAGAACCGTATACGGTGGCGGCGGTATTGTCCCGGATATCTTCGTCCCGAACGACACGGTAGGCATCACCAGCTATTATATAGCCGTTGCCAACAAAGGGTTGTTGCAGAAATTTGCCTTCGAATATACCGACATCAACCGCGACCGTCTCCAAAAGATAAAATCGGTGGAGAAGCTGTTGGCGATACTGCCGTCGGACGATGCGCTCACGTTCGATTTCATCACTTATGCAAAAGACAATGGTGTACCTATCCGCTGGTACTACATCAACCAGTCGCGCAGCCTGATTGCTCGTCAGCTAAAAGCGCTGATAGCACGCGACATTTTGGGAACGGAAGCCTATTACCGAATCCAAAACCGTTCGGACAAAGTGGTGAACGCTGCGCTCTCGGCCATGAATGCCGGCAAGGCGAAATATCCTGTCACAGTTGAAATCCAAGGCAACACCAAGGGACAACGCTAAAGCCTATGCAAAAGAATGAAATACGAACACATATCAAGGCGCTGAAAAAGCGACTCGACGAACAAACTAAGGCAGAAACAGCTTCGGCTGTTTTTGCCTTATTGGAATCATGTCCGGAATTTCAAAATGCACATAAGATACTCGTCTATCACGCACTGCCCGACGAACTGCCCACACAGGATTTCCTACAGCAATGGGCCGACGGCAAGCAGCTTTACCTGCCCCGGGTGAATGGCGAAGAACTCGACATATTGCTCTATTCTCCGGAATCGCTTCACAAAGGAGCGTTCAACATTCTGGAACCCGACGGTAACGAATGTACCGATGTCGAAACGCTGGATCTCATCATCGTACCGGCGGTAGCGTTTGACCGCCGCGGCAACCGTCTGGGAAGAGGCAAAGGATTCTACGACCGACTGCTCCAGAAAGCCAAATGTCCTAAAATAGGCATTGCCTACCACTTTCAGCTGCTGGACGAAATACCGGCAGAACCCCACGACATTCCAATGGACAAAATAATTACCGAACAGGGCATCATATCAATACATAACATCACGTAAACATTCCTACACTATGGCATTAGTCACTCCTGAAACAAAACTGTGTGAGGTCATTCTCGATGAACCGTCAGTAATTCCTGTCATCAACCGTTTTGACATCACGCTGGGCGTGGGCGACAAGACAGTGAAGTCCATCTGTGAAAAAAATGACATTGACATTCATTTTTTTCTGACCATTCTGAATGCCTACATCCATGAATCGTTTTTTCCGGAAAAGAGTTTCGACTCCTTTGGTGCGCAGGAAGTGATTGACTATCTAAGGAAAACAAACGACTATTACCTGCAGTCGCAACTGCCAAACATAGAGCGACATTTCAGGGCCCTTATCGGACACAGCGACAAGAACAACAACCTGCCCCTACTGCTGAACCTCTACAATGAAGTCAAGGCAGAAATCATCCACCGTATCGAAAACGACAACAACCGCTGGTTTGACGAAATCATCAAGATGGAAAAAGCGGTCAACACCGAGGCGATAGCCATCGAAGAGCAGGCAATGAGCAGCGCAAGCGACTCCATTGAAGACAAGTTGAGCGACTTGAAAAACATGTTTGTCATCCACTTGCGCGGAGAGTACGACCGCAACCTGTGCCACGCCGTACTTTTTGCCATCATCAGTCTGGAAAAGGATATCCGGCAAAACAACCGCATCCGTAACCGTATTCTGTATCCGCTGGCGGAAGCATTGAAAAAAGCATCGGGAAACAACTAAACGTGCCGTACCATGCAAAAGATTTCCATCACCATCGTTCTGCGCAATTCCCTGCTTGCCCTCGGACTGAAACAGGTGCTGCTCCACCTCTACGACATTGAAGCGCGAAGCTACGGTTCTATGGACGAAATGAGGGCATCCGACAACGGCAATTCGGACCTGTACATTACGGAGAACGCCATATTCACCGCCAATCCGGGATTTTTCATCCCCCGAAGAGCCAAACTGCTGATACTGTCGGACACGGACACCTGCGACGATAATATCGGCTACATGCTCGATTGTTATGCCGACGAAGCGGCACTGCTTCACCGCATCTCGGGCATCATCGAACAAGCAAAGGAAACAAAAACTACCGGCAACGACCTGTCGCTCCGCGAAATTGACGTGCTGTGTCTTGTGGCAAGCGGACTCACCAACAAGGAAATCGCCGACAAACTCAACATCAGCACGAACACCGTACTGTCGCACAGAAAGAATATCACGGCCAAACTCGGCATAAAAAGTGTGTCGGGCCTGAGTGTCTACGCCATGATGAACGGCTACATTTGCAGTGTGCCGAACGAACAATAAGTTTTTAATGCCTAAAAACATAATTATTAAGCTAAAATGTTGTAAATTTGCGCCATAATCTAAAAACGTATAAATTAAGATTGTTTTATGGCGATTAGCGAAAAGGATGAGCTCTTACTACGCCGGAAATTGGACTTACTTCTGAAAACCGGCAAAATGCTGATGGAAAGTGCAGCCGACACCAACCGAATCGAAAGAAATATGAAACGCGTTGCAGCTTTTATGGGTATCCCGGAAGAAAAGCTACACATCGATATCCGGTGGACGATGATCATGGTAAATGTCAGCGACGAGAGCCACTCTTTTTCCAAATTCCAAAAGTGCGAAAACCACGCCATCAACATGACCACCATTTCGCTCATCAGCAAGCTTTCGTGGCGCGCGATTGAGCAGGACTACTCGCTGAACCAATACGAAGAGGAACTTGACCGCATTGCCCAAAAGCCGCGCAACTACAAACCCTACATAGTTGCCATCGGCGCAGGTTTTGCATGCGGCGGATTCTGCAAGCTGTTTGGAGGCGACTGGATGGCATTTCTCCTGGCTTCCATCTGCGCCTTTGTCGGTTTCCGCATCCGAGCCCGCTGTATCGGTTGGGGCATGAACCACTATATGGCCATTGCCATCGCCGCCTTTTTCTCTACGGCTTTAGCCTATGCCACTTCGTTTTTCGACTGGTCGACGACACCCTATCATCCGCTGCTTGCCTGCACACTGTTTATTGTGCCCGGCGTTCCGCTCATCAACTTTGTCGACGACATGATCGACAATTTTCTGCTGGTCGGCATTACCCGCGCCGCCAACACGGCCATGATGATTCTGGCCATGACTTTCGGCATTGCGTTTGCACTGAGAGTCATCGTCATCAGCGATATTTCCATCGATCATAAGTTCAGCGAACTGAGCATGACTCCGCACGACCCGTATTACATCTACGCCATCGCTGCGGCCATTGCTGCCGTGGGATTCTCCATGATTTTCAACGTGCCGCGCCGCCTGCTTTGGGTTGTGGCGCTGGGAGGTGTCATTGCGGTATGCACGCGAAACTTCGTGAACTTTGAGTTGGGCTACGGACCGGTCATCGGCTCGTTTATGGGCAGCTTCGTAGTAAGTCTTTTAGCCGTGAAAGTGGTCCACTGGGTTGATGTTCCCAACCACGTGCTGACCATACCTTCGGTCATTCCGATGATACCGGGTGTGCTGATGTACCGCTCCCTGTTGGCATTCATCAACCTGCACGGAGTAATCGGTGAAGTAACCAACGCCTTTTCAAATGGTATCAACTCGGCACTGATTATCTTCTGTATCTCATTGGGTGTAGCTATTCCCAACATTTTCGCCCGCCGCTACATTGCCAAGGACCGTCAACGCTACTTGCAACAGCAGCTCGACCTGCGCCGGGCACGCGGGAAATTTCTGGAATGGTAAAAGTCATCATCTGACACGATATGACAAGGGCGGAGAAGTTGGCCAACCCGACTACTTCCCCGCCCTTGATTTTTCACATCGGCAAAACTCTACCCTTCGAGTTCGGCAAGAATTTTCTTGAGTTCGTCGTCGGTAGCGAGCAGTTTCGCCTTACATATCTTCAGCAGTTCTAGCGAACGCGAGGTGTAGGCCGACAGATTGTCGATACTACACGATTCGTCCTGCATTTTCTTCACGATTTCTTCCAGTTCGGTAATGGCCTGCGAATAGGTCAATTTTTCATTTTCCTGTTTTTCCATATTTGATTTTTCTGTTTGTTCTTATTTAACTTCCGATTTCACTGTTCCCTTTGCCAAATGCGTTTCGATGACATCACCCGGTTGAAGTACCGAGGCATCGGTAACGGCCTTGCCGTTCTTCAACGTAAGCGAATAACCGCGGCGCAACACCTGTTGCGGCGAAAGCAGATTCACCTGGCGTTCGAGCATATCCACACGCCGCGCGGCATCGCGCAACTGCTGACGGACGGCCATTCCCACCAGTTCACGATAGCGGGAAAGGTCCTTACGGGCCGCGTCGACGCGCATCGAGGCGCACATGGGTATCTGTTGCACATAGAGGTCGAGTTTCGCCCTGTTGCGCTCCAAAGTGGCTCTGACAGCATAAGGAATAACACCGGAGATATAGGCAAGCTGCTGGCGCGAATCGCTCACCATGCGGTCGGCAAGGTCAATCACACCGTCGGTAAGGACGTTCAGATTGTCGAGTGCCTGCTGTGCACGGTCGATAAGCCATTCGGCAGCTGCCGTAGGAGTTTTCACGCGCACACTGGCCACCTCGTCGATGACGGTATTGTCGCGGTCGTGTCCGATACCCGAAATGACCGGCAAGGGAAATTGCGCCACATTGGCGGCAAGTTCATAGCTGTCAAACGAATTGAGTTCGGAAGTCGCACCACCGCCACGGATTATCACCACGCAGTCAAACAAGTCGACATGACGATTGATGCGTTCCAATGCGGCAATCACCGACGGCACCGTATTCACGCCCTGCATCGTAGCCTGAAACAGACAGGTGTAAAACTGTATTCCCGAAGGATTACGGTGAAGCTGGTCAATGAAGTCGCCATAGCCGGCGGCTGTTCCGGCCGAAATAACGGCAATGCGCTGCGCCACCGACGGCCATTCGAGTTCCTTGTTCATCGTCAGTATGCCTTCCGCCTTCAGCCGTCGGAGAATCTCCATGCGAAGCCGTGCCATGTCGCCCAATGTGTAGGTTGGATTAATATTGGTGATTTGCAACGACAGTCCGTAAAGTTCATGGAACGAAGCCGTCACCTCCACCATCACCTTCAGTCCGCTGCCGAACGCCTGCCCCGTAGCCGTTTCAAAGGCATAGCGCAACATGGCGAAGCGGTTCGCCCAAATCACGGCACGCGCCTTGGCCAACGTCTGTCCGCGTTCCGGGTCTTTCTGAATCAGTTCCAGATAGCAGTGCCCGCCACGTACACCCACATCGCTCGTTTCAGCCACTACCCAGCAACGCTGCACGCTGCTGTCCTGAAGCAGGCCCTTCACCCGGCTGTTAAATTCCAATAATGTTATAGCAGTTTCCGACATGATTCAAAATTTTCAAAAAAGTGAGATAATGCCCGACGAACACACACAAACAAAAGAAAACGACGTTTTCAACTTTGCAATGCCCCGCCGCAGCCTATCAATGCAAAATTAGTAAAAATAACCGTAAACCCTAAACTGTAAACCCTAATCTGTAAACCGTAAACTGAAACCCATAACCTCTAACCTCTCACCCATAACCCCAACAAAAAACCGCCCCATTACCTCAAATGAGATAAAAGGGCGGCACACATAGATTATGATAAAATGTTATTTCACCTGCACCTTCTTTACAATCGGTTCAGCTTCTATCTGCTGCACTTCCACCAGATAGATGCCCTTAGGTCCTACATTCACATCGTAGTTGCCTGCCGGTGTTTCACCCACGCGGATGCAACGTCCGTTCAGGTCGTAGATGCGAACCAGCGAACCGGCAGCGGCACCTTCCACACGAATCATACCGGCCGATGGTGAGTAAGCCTTCACGTTGTCGCCAAGTCCGTCAACGATGCGGTTGAATCGGATGCTGAAGCGGTCTTCTACGGTTCCGGCTTCCGGAGCCTGGAACTGATAAGCGCCTTCCAGCAAGTCAACCATTTGTCCGGTTGCCTTGTCTTCCAATACCACCGTTTCGTATTCGTCCATCCAAGCCTCTTCGTCGATAGCGATGGTGTAGGCTGCAGCTTCCGGGATTGTCAGGCCAAGACTTACGGCACCGTTGATATCCAATGCTGAGAGCATGGAATAACGGCCTCCGTTGCGTGCCATATAGATTTGAGCCACGCTTGCATCGTCCGACATCCACTTCACGCCGTCGGCTGCGATATTGAACTCGCTGGAAGCCTCTTCGCTTTCCACGGCCTTCAGTTGGATAAAGTCATCAGCCTCTTCAGCATCAGCAGGAGCTACTGTCACAAGCAAGCCGCGGAGACCTTGAGGATCTGATCCGGCTGTCGGAGCTGCCACTGTGAATGTTTCGTAATCCTGCAAAGTTGCAGTCTGCGTAAATACGCCCTCGCCCATTGCTACAGAACCAGAAGTATTAGTATCAGCCGTATTCTTGGTTTCATAAGAAGAACCCGTGTAAATTACACGGCCATATTCCATGTCACTATAATTCATTGCGTGCAGATAAGGCGAACCGAACATATTCCAACTCATATTTTCCTTATGAGTGAACTGGTTGCTTGCATCCGGATTTATTGTACCGTCCGCATTGGTAGTCCACGGATCGTTGAAGTTGAACTTCATCAACTGAACCGTCTTGACATCATTTGGAGTTTCCTTGTACGATGTTCCATAGAAGCGAACTTTAGCACCGGCTGAACCATTGATAGCGAATGCCTGAACACCGCCTACGGCCGTTGCCGGGTCAACATCTACCCAAGCACCCTTGGTAGCACTATACTTATAATCGTACGTTGCACGAGTAGCACCGTCGTATCTCTGGAATGTTGCGTTGGAAGCGTTATCCATCTTGTCAATCAAGAACGGTACATAGGTAAGCGCTGTACCTTCAGCCGGAACTGTGCGTTCCATTGCGAAATTGGTCAGTCCGACATAGTTGCCGTTAGCCAACAGGCCGGAACCATTTTCCAACAACAGGAATCCCGGATTGAACGCCGTGGCCTCACCTGCATAAACAAGGGCATCGCCATCAATCGACAGTTCATTGCCTTCACGGACATAAACCACATGGTTGCGCGACGGTTTGTCAGCTGCGGTAATTTCAGTATTGGCGGTGATATTCCATGTTTCGAAGCAACCGAAGTCCACTGTGTTGCGGATACGGCTTGAGCCGGAAATATCCTTATCGTGTCCTGCCATTGTCATATAATCAGCAATGTCAATTGCACCGGTTTTGTCGATAAGTTCGGAATCATCCTTCAGCTGATATTTCCAATAATCTGCCGATACATAGCCATTTTCAACGGCATTAGAATTATTGTTACCACCACCATTGTCAGTAATCGTACCTGTAGCCGTTACGTTGACAGCCTTACCGTTGACAGCTCCGTCAACAAACGAGTTGTAAAGTACACCATCACCGGTTACAGTAACAGCATCTGTCGGCTTCACGATGGACGTAGAAAGCATACCGCTGGAAACAGCCACTGTTCCGCTTACTTCAAATCCGTCAACTACACTACCTGTTCCGGCTACGGTCAAACCGTTGATTGTTGAGCGTCGTTGCAAATCGAGTATTGACGAACGTTTGCCAAGAATATCCGTAACACCGGTTCCTGTTTCGTCGTTCATGCTACCGTAAGCCTTCACACCCGGCATCGCAACACGGACATTGTTTGCAGATACATTATTGTGAACAAACACATAACCAGTCTCTCCAGTGTTTACATTTGCATAAATCGAGGCCAAGTCGATAGCTCCCTGCAAGTCGGCAATGGCATTTGTCCAAGAACTACCCGATTCATCACTACCTACTACATTCGACTTCACATAAAGAATCTGGCTGAGCGGTGCAGCATATTCGTAAGCACCGACATCGATTGTATTGTCAACCACACGAACTCCATTTGTCAAATCGACATCCGTTGTCGGATCAACACCAACATTAGACTCATAAAGACTGTTATCACCCTTGTTAAGCAACATCATGCTCGGGCGGATGCTATAGTCGCGAAGCAAGATATTTTCATTGTTCGGGTCAACAAAGTTCGGTCCGTTTTGAATATCATCGTTAACAGCATTACCCAATACAGCGTTACTATTTCCTTCAGCTACTCCGTTACCAGAATTCCAAGAAACTGAGTTATACACTGAAGCCGTTCCATAGATAGCTGTTGTATTATTGGCAAATGTAGCGTTCACCACTTTCACCTCACCGCTACCTACATTCAAACCTGTTCCGCCATCAGCGAAGAGTGCATTGTAGATAAGCGAATTTCCTGAAGTGCTGACACCTGTACCGGCATTGCCACGGAAAGCCACTCTTGCAAGCGTCAAATTATCACCCGTTGAAACAATACCGTCGTCACCTGCTGCATTGTTAAACATGATACCTTCAATGAATACAGGCTCATTGTTAGTGGTGATATTCATCAATCGTTCAGTTGCTACTCCAGGATAAGATGAAATCACTGTCGGGTTGCTGAAATCCTGCTGATTAGCCTCATTGTAAGAGCCCTTAATTGTCAATGAAGTTCCATTCATACCATCATTATTATCAGCATCCATGCTCAACGGAAACGCACTACCCGTCAAAAGTTGCTTCGAAGCATATTCGCCATCACGGATATAAATAGCCTTATCCGTTTTATTACCGCCAGTCGGATTGGCCATAGCAATAATCGCTCCACGAAGGTCAGAAGTAGCATTTGCCCAACTGTCACCGGAACCATTGCCAGCCTCGGCTGTTGCAACGTAAACAGCATCCAATGAAGAGAAAGTTGTCACATACTGATATTCGTACATACCAATATCTATAATGCGATTCAAAGGTTTACCTGCTTCATCTCTCGGACCGGCATAACGATAATAACCCTCTGACATATATTGCGTAGCATAGTCTGGAACATTTTTAACTGTCCAATCTCGGTATGCGCCCGTAGCATTTTCCATAACCGAATTTTCACTATCCTTACCCAACACACCAGTACCTGCATCAGTCAACACATTAATTGATGACGGATTCCATTTCGAAGACGGATCATTAGCGGCTACTCCAGCTGCGGATGAAGGCTGCGCAAAGCGAGGGCCTTCAATCGATGTATTCTCAGCAGCCAATTTGATATTGTTGCCATTTGTTGCATCCAAATCTTCAGCAGCGGAATAAGAAGCATTTACGCCCGACATATTATTGCCGTTCCCTTCGTTACCCCAAACCAACGTGTTGGTAACTGTTCCGCCTTGAGCATATATAGCGCCGTTGTTCAACGCCTTGTTGCGGACAATCGTGTTGTTCATCAAATTGACTGAAGTGCTTCCCGCTCCGGCATAACCGATAGCACCGCCGTTACCCGTCGTTTCATTGTTCGTCCACAATGTATTTACAGCCTTCAATGCAGTTGTTTCTCCGTCAGCAGCAGCAAGACACAATGCACCACCAGCAACTCGATCAGATTCAGAGGTTTCCACTGTACTGTTACCCGCAAACATGCTACCAATTACCGTAGCCGTAGCATTTCTTACATAAGCTGCATTACCACGGATACCCTTGTTGTTCAAAAATCGACAACGGTTAATGATATAGTCAACGCCAGAACTATACAAGCCGCCACCACGGCCAACTTCATTGTCATTTCCCATCGGAGTAAGTGTTGACGCCGTTTCACCGTCCATCACCGTCAAACCGTCCAAGGTCACCGTACCCTGGCCTGTTATAACTCCATTTTCCTCCTTTATCGAAGAGAACAGCACATGGTAGGCATTCTTCACCGTTTCCGAAGCATTGATGTCACCGGAAAGAATGGTTTGATTCTTCAATTCCCACGGTTCGTTAATACCGTTCAGGTTAAAGTCGCTCGTTTCGCGAGCAGTCAAATACTGACTGATGTCAGAAGTATTTGTTATATCCGTAAACGACTGAGAAGTTCCATCCTCACTGGATACGCTACTCAAGCCATACGAATAAGTTTCTTTACCGCTAAAACCGCCATAAATATTCACACCTGCTGGAACTACGAATGAATTCTGACGTTGGTCAGCAGTTGCAGTAGCAGCATCTGTTCGACGAATTGTCGGCTTATAAGTGCCTTGAGCCACGAATATTTCTATCTTTGCTCCCGGATTTGCGTCGACAGCCTTTTTAGCATATTCCAAAGCATCGTCGAGATGATACAACGGAGTATAGAACGAACGGCCAACCAACAAATCCAATGTTTCAGTATTGGCTACACGGAATTCCGTTGTTTGGTTCACAAACAGTTTTGCCATATAACTACCCACTTTAGGTTCCGGAATAACACCGCCTAAGAAAGCATAGGCACCGACATCGATCTTATTGATATTGTCCTGTATGCGCACAATACCCTGCATATCGCTTGCTGCTATATTCCAATTTGTTGCAAGATAACCTTGCAGCGTTGTAGAATAACCGTTGTTTACCAACGGTGAGAAAGCTCTCAAACGACGGTCGGAACTTGCAAAATACAAGTTTTCGTCGCTTGTCATCGACGTATTCACCATATTCGACGGCAATTCGAAACGTTCAACGAACGAATAGTTGAACGGGAAGAATGCTGTAAAGTTATTGCCATTAGCGGCCGAAGCAGCTTCCATTTTCGAATCGTCAAATGTAGCATAGACCGGACCACTGACATTATTGTCAGATGAAGCAGTATTGCCCCATACTACCATATTCAGGAAGAGAGCGCCGCCGTCAGCGAAATAGATACCGCCACCATTTTCCGTGGCCGTGTTGTCAGTCACGGTCGAAGAAACCACATGAGCACGCAAATCCGTCGAAGCATTTGTTCCTATAGCAAAAATACCGGCTCCCTCTTCAGCACTGTTGGATTGAACCGCAGTACCCGACACTAAAGCACCCGGCTGCAAATACAAACCACCGCCCTGAATAGCTTCGTTGCCGTACACACGACAGTTGCGGATATGTCCCCATGCCGGAACTATGGCACCGCCACCTTGCGTTTTTGGATTTCCTTCACCGACCATGGAAGTCGCTTTTCCACCAGTCAATGACACCCCATCAACAACAGTCTGCTTAAACGCACTCTCGCCGGCAGGTTCCCCAAATGTAACGGCATGGTAACCATTAATATTCTGTCCTTCCACACTGGCGACAGGTGACAATATCGTTTCATGATTAAATGGATTACGGCTTACAAACTTGTCTGTCTCTGTATAACCACCTTCCAAAATGACACCTTCCGGTACTACAAACGTATAGCTTAGCGGGTCGTTCGACTCGCTTAATGTATTGGCATTGTATTCACCTTCTGCCACCTTGACAATGACATCTGCATCTTGGTGCTTAGATGCCAATTCACCTGCACGGTTCAATATTTGCTGCAGCTTCATTTCGCAGGCAGCATTAGCCGGATTGGCACCACTACGCAAACCGGCACCGTCCTCACTCACATAAAAGTTATAGGAAGTGGCACTGCCGCCCGTAGTTTTGATTTCATAACCAATATTCTCAGAATTGTCCTTTTCATAAGCACCAACATCCACGGCACAGTCTTTGATTCGGTCTGTAAAGTCAACGTCAGTATAAGGCAGAACAACTGGATGTCCCAGATAGTCGTTACCCAAATTCTCCGCACCATTGTTCAAACACCATGTCGAAGAATTCAAGCGATAATTGTTTTCCGATTGAGCATTAGTGGATTCGAAAGGAGAAGCCAAGTTAGTGCCATAATTCGAACTATGCAACTTATTTAAGATATCCGAACTCAAAGCTGTATTAGACTGGACGAAACAGTTCCATGCGCCATTAAAGTTTCCTATTGCAGAAACTCCAATAGCCTGATTTGCGTTTCCGTAGAAAATCGTGTTGTAAAGCTTTAAAGTGGTAGTTGTATTTGAAGATGCAGTCCACTGGTGCAAGCCACCGGTTCCAGTAGAACGGTTATAAGCTACAGTATTGTTGTAGAACATGGCATCTTCAATAAAGATACCACCACCATTTGACTTGGCATAATTGTTAGCTACCATCGTATTATAGCTGGTTCCTAAAATCATGTACATACCGCCGCCATAACTTTCATTGGAATTGTTAGCATTGTTCAACACAAAACAATTGACTACTTTACTGTTATTGCCATCGCAATAAATACCTGCACCACGACCGGCGTTGTTATGAGCATTAATGTAGTTATCCGTAACCACACAATTTTGCAATGTCACACCACGGAACATACGTACCCCAGCACCACCATCACGGTTTGCCTTATAATCTGTATAAAATCCGTGACGAATAGTAAAGCCATCCCATGTAGCACCAGTATATTCAACATAACCACCTTCTTGGTTTTCCCAACGATAGCTATTCGAAGTATTTTCATCTGCTCCTGGAACAGAATTGCCATAACCTTCATTCATCCAATGGTTTGACCAATCCCCCCATGACCGTCCCCACTCCCAGTAGGAATATGAACTCTCACGTCCAGAAGGGGACTTGGTCGGAAGGCATACATCCGGTTGGAATAATACAGGCTTACGTGTTCGGCTCGGAAGGCCAGATACAGCCGTCGGTGTATTTCCATTCCAAGTTACTGGAGCCGTCGCCTGAATCTGAATAATCGTTTCATACTTATCTTTTTCCAAGTCAACACTTGTCTCATTGGCTGGAATATACTGTGATATCAACGGACGACGGTCATCCTCACCCGGAGTACCTTCATTTGGGAAACCGCCCAGCACATCCACTTTGTCACGAATCACAAAACCTTTGTAGTCAGTATACGTACCGCCTGCTACCCAAACACTGCGCCGTTTATCATCTTTAGCAGCCGCAGCCGCAGCCGCAGCTTGTTCAACAGCATACTGCAAACCACCAACATATCGCTCCTGACGATTGTTTCGAATATTTATACCATTTGCTCCTGTAACATGAGTCACGCCATCATGAGTTTCTGTTTTATAATTGACATTACTTGTACCCAGATTCTGCTCATTCATATGTTCAAAGAACAGCTTGCTGGCACCTGATGTCTCAGCATAAGGGCGAGTAGAGGCATCATAGAAGCCGATATAACGAGAGTCTCTTGTCGGGATATTTCCATCCACCTTACCGCTATTCACATCGTAAATCAGATTTCCGGCAATGGCATTTTCCCATGACGAACCGTCCATCTTTCCGGCTCCAGTCTCCGTAACATAGAACACAGTTCCGTTAACTGGCAAGTTGGCTTCATAAGCACCCATATCGGCAGAACCGCCAAGGTTACGGGAATTACCGATAATATCGACGTTCAAACCATCAGGAGTTCCAGTTGCCTTGTTAATTAATTTCCCAGCATCGGTTGAACTTGTCAACGGTGTAAAGTTGGAATATCCGCCATAATACGTATCAAATCCCAAAGTAGCTCCCCGTTGATTGGTTGGATTGGCAAAATTCTTTGCACCATCTGCACCTACCGAAGCAAAAGTAAATGTATTTCCCTTGGAATTGCCGATAGCAAACGATGATGTTCCCATTTCACTTGGAGCGGTACCCACATTATTCACCACTGACACATGGTTCAATGTAAATTTCTCAGCACTAGCATTAACAACAGCCGCATCAGTGTTAGTGTTCGTATTGTTGTTCACCACGCAGTTAGTCAGCGTCAATGTTGCGCCGCGGGCATCGATAGCGGCAGATTCTGCGGCTGTATTGTTTTCGAAAATCGAATTGCGCACTTCAACAGTCGCACCGTCGCGGACAAGCATACCTGCACCGTAGCGCAACGTAGCCGTACCGGCAGCGTAACCGTTAATCACATGGAAGCCGTCGAGCACAACATTTGCTCCCGTTTCTACCGTGATACAGTGGTAGACACCCTCCGTGATTACTTTACCCTCATGGTTACCGTTGATTACCGTACGATAAGTTGTCGGGAAACGCTTGGTCAAGTCTGTTCCAGTGCTTTCCGCTGCATAACCGCCATAAATTTCAAATTTTGCGCCATTCGGCAACGCCGGTATGCTTATTGTAGCCGTTTGCGGGTCAAGATTCGTAAATGCGTAACGTGGCCAATAATCACCTTCCTTCACATATACCTTGATTACTTGTCCCTGTGACAAATCCGTTTTGTTCGCAAAAGAGGCCAACACTTCGTTCAACGATTTGTAAGGCAAATCCCAAGATTCGCCGGTTCCATAGGTTTCCATGAAGTCAATATCGACAAAGACCTCATAATTATCCGTAATCGGGTTAGCAGCGACTGCATATGCACCGACTGCCGGTTTTTGAGCAAACGCCGTTCCGGCAATATCCAGTTCCGGGGACAATAACACTTGTTCCGGGAAAGTTCCGATAGTCATACCCCCAGCACGGAGATTAGAACCTTGAACAGGTTTCCAATAGTAAGTAGGACGATCCAAAGAACCTCGTACACCGGAAATATTGGGGAATCCGGCTTCGAAATCAGGAGTAAGAACGCCTTCTGTGCTGTTGTCGTCCGACAGCTTCATAGTAGAAGTCTGATAAATATTGTTCCAAACAGCATTTGACGTACCGGAAATGGCATTGTTGTAGAAACGCACGTTGTCGACAGAAGCCCCTAATGCGTACATCGGAACATTGCTTCCATTAATCAAGTTGTTCCACAGAACGGAGTTGATGACATACGCATATTTATTGATATACAAACCGCCTGTTTCTGAAGAATTCGGATTAGAAGCATCAACCGAAGACGGACAATCATTATTGACTATCGTATTCTGCAACAACACACCGCCTGCGTTACAATAAACAGCTCCATTTACCAAAGCTGTATTATTCGAAATTACGGAAGTGCTTAGAATCAAATATTCTTCAGGATATTCAGCACTGTTTTTATCAAGATAGACACCGGCTCCATTTTTAGCGGAGTTTTCGGTAACCATCGAACGGTTGACCAAACCGGCACCACTGACAAACACACCGCCACCATTGGCTGTAGCGCTGTTATTGTAAATCAGACAGGAAACCACACGACCGGCATTGACAAACACACCACCACCGTTGTCATCTGCCGTATTTTCAGTAATGACACTGTTTTGCAAAGTGGCATTCAACCCCATATAAACGCCACCGCCCTTATCGGTAGCAAAATCGGCAAGACCTTCGCCTCCGTTGGCGGCACCACCCTTGATAGTGACACCGTCGAGCACCGTAGTATATTTGAAATCCTCTTCACCCGCCATTGGAGCAAACCATACAACGTGGCGCGAGCTGGAAGTTACGTTCCACTGATTGTTTGCCCAAGTGGCAGTGCCGTTTTCATAATCAGCACCCAAAAGAATTGTTTCATTCGTATAAATCCACGGCATATCACCTTTTTCACGCTCGGCCTTGGCTGTTTCCGTTCCAGCAAAACCACCATAAACATTGATACCATCGCGCATACGGAAAGAAGCCGCATACTGCACGCCTTCAATAATCTGAGTTGTGGGACGATACTCACCGGCTGCTACCCAGACCTCACCCGAAGCATCGACAGCGGCCAATTCGTCGATCATTTTCTGCAAGTCGCCGGAAGCCTTCTCCCACGACGTACCGTCGCCAGTACCGTCCGGCTTCACATAACGGATACGTCCGGCATCCAAATGCTGAAATTCGTAAGCACCAATATCAATTGTTCCGCTCTTGCGAAGGTCGCCCGCCAAATCCGTCGTCGGCAAACCTGCATAGTAAGCATCCGCATTACCCGCATCTATTAATGCCGACCCTTCGAGCAAATCCCATGCCCATGTTGGGTAAGCATTTTGCCTCCAGTTATAATCACGGTCGAAGCTTGTAAAAACAGAAGGTGCATCGAACAACGGACTGTTAGTTCCGTTCGATGATGCCGAGATAGCAAAGCAGTTATCCCCTTCTACAACCTTAGCATTGTCGGATGCACAATTATGGAAAATCGACGATGTCGGATTCTGTACCTTGGCGTTTCCCCAAATAACGGAATTATAGACCTCACCACTACCATCAATACCCATCACGGTGTTGCGAGCAATGGTCAGATTGACAGCTTTTGCATTGGCTGAAAGCAGCACACCGCCGCCTTCATTATTAAATATCGAACTGTTGACAATTGTGCCAGCACCGTCGATACGGATACCGCCACCGAGATTATCAGTACCAGAACGCTGACCGGCCAAATTGTTGTAAACCACACAATCGACAATCCGGGATTCCGTACTGGTGGCTTTCACATCGCTTGTAACATAAATAGCGCCACCACCTTGCGCAGCATAGTTGTTGAGCAGGAAGCATTTTTCAATCTGATAGGCACCGCCTTGATTATTGTCACCGTAAACATAGACACCGCCACCGAAATCAGTTGCGTTACCGCCAATAACCGTAAAACCGTTGACTACAGTCGGATAGGTATTGTTGTTGCCGCTCTGTTGCGTCGGCACCATATTGAGCGACAGCACATGAGTGGCATTATCCGAACGTGTCCCGTTTTCGGGATATACATAATTGATTTTATCCACCACATCATCACGACTGATATCACCCGACAAAACGGAACGGTAGGTGAAATACGGAGCTTTGCCCAAAGTCGGACGCTCGTTAATCGTACGTTCCGTACCGCGGAAACCGCCATAGAGTTTCACACCCGATTTCAACACAAAACCTGATTTATCGGGAACCACATACAATTGATCGGCAGATGTAATCTGTTCAAACCCCAACACCCAAATCTGGTCGCCGGCCTGAGCAGCAGTCAAAGCCTCAGGCAACGTCAGAATTTGCTCGTCGGTAATTCCGGTAACTTCCCATTTATTACCGGTAGTCGGGTTTGTCCCCGTAGGGGTAACATAATGAATAGTCTGAGCCTTTGCCAAACTTCCGAGAAGAAGCACTGACAGCAAAGTAAATAGCACTCTAAAATATCCTGTTTTCATAGCTAATTTTTTTTCAATTCTAAGATTCCGCCATTAGTTGTCGGATTACTGGCCTAAAATCCAACCTTCTGTAACAGAAGCTTTTGTTCCTGACACGTTTATATTAACCTTATACCAAGTATTTGGCTCTATCTCTTTCGGGAAAACAGCCTTATAATCCTGTTTACCGTCCAAAGTTCCACTTGTTCCTTTCGCATAAGTCACAGAAAAATTGATTGCGCTCGCCACACCCGGGAACGTATAAAAATATGTACGCCCATTGCGCTCACTAATCTGGTCGCCGGCAGTAAAAGTGGCGACATTCACGGTGGTTGAATATGACGGATTCGTTACTTCCGACGGGAAAATATAACCTTGAGCCAGTCCGTCGAGCGTGATTGCACTCATCGCGACGTCAGTATATTTACCATCGGCATAAGCTCCCTGTGCATCCCACTGCACATCGATTTTCGCAGCAAGACGCGTACAAGTGACAGAAGCCGTATTTTCCTGATTTTTGACAATAGAGACTTCGTTGTCCGAAATACCGCTAAATATATTTTGGATATAGTTCTGCTTGTCAGCGTTATCTGCAATATTGGCAATATTGAGCGTCTGCATGTTCTGCACCTCAGCCACCGTGTTGCAAATCGGAGGCGTATGGCCGGCAGGGAAAGCCACAGCATAGATCCGTGCCGTGCCCTCGACGACGGAGAAATTCTTTGGAGAAGAGAATTCCGCCTTAGGTATGGAGAACGAGAGAACCCGACCGTTTGTATACACCACATATACGCCAAGGTTTGCCCAGTCGGCATTCCACTCTCCGTGGTCCGCACCCGGATCACCGGCACGCGTACCTGCATTGATGGATACCGACAGCCGCATTTCGGCATCGGCCACAACAGGTTCAGGCACATGTTCCTCAAATACACACGAAGTAGCACCAAGCATGAGTCCCCAAACCATTATATATGCTTTCCAACTTTTCATAGTTTTGATTTTATTTAGTAGTTCCCTTATATATTTTCATCATGATCACCACCCGGTTGCCAATCCGGATCAAACTCAACACCGGCATCGACATCGACGGCTTCACCGCCCTGCTCCGTCACATTAAATGTAGCCTCAAACACACGTCCCGGCTCAACCGGCTCCTTAATGGTAAAAATGTGCTCGACAACCTTATCACCCAGTTCGGAATAGAAATAAAGTTTCCACCATCCCGGCTCCATCTGCGTGGCCCGCTGAACGGGAACCTGTGTCGGGAAGGCGTAGAATTCAAAATCGGAAGTTGTTTCGCCATGCGTACCATAGGCGGATGCATTGGTGCGCACGTTTTCGTTGAACGCCCAAACCTTATCCCATGGAGCATAGCTTTGCTTTGTGCCTTGAATATAGCACTTCATATTTTTTAGCGTTGCCGGACGGTTGACATGGAGCACATACTTGCTCGAAGCCGCCGTCAGCAATACTTCGTAATAATCTGTTTCAAAACCCTTTTGCATATTCATCTGAAGGGTACCCACATAGGCAGGATTGCCTGTGGCTGAAATTACGTCGGCGGTACTCGTGGGCTGCGACACGAGGGCTTCCGACAGATTGGAAGGATAGGACGAATAAGCGCCGTCGGCGCTTTGTTCGCCATTGGCCACGGCAATGTGGCTATAATTGTCGACAGGAATCGTCACACGGAAGATCATGTCGGCAGGCAGCGATTCTTGCGGAATCACATCTTCGCGGAACAGCGACGATGGAGAATTCCAGAAACCGAGATGCAAAGAATGCACTTCGTCACTGAAGCCGAGCGCCACGTCCTGTGCCACCTCAAGCTTGTACAAGATCTCAACGTCTTTCGTTGCCGGCGGACAGTCGGACAAATCTTCGTCGATACACGACGTGAATCCCATAACAGACAACAGCAGACATGACCCGTAGAATATATTCTTTTGCATCATCATTCTTTTTATTTTATGAATTAATATCGTTCGTCTTTCGTCATTTTGTTTTTTAAGAATCGCAGGGGAGAGAAAGAGCCTCCCCTACGATTTCAAATATCAGTTTTCGAGTGTCTATCCGATTAGATGTTTTCGTCGAATAAGATACCCTTAGCCCAAGTTGTATCGATTACAAGACCGATTGCCACGTCAGTTGTTTCAACAATAGTAGTTGTTGCACGACCCCAATCTTGAACTGTTGCATTCAGCAAAGTAGAAGTTGCTGCAGAGAAGATATTATTATCAGTTGTTTTACGCAATGTTGCCCACAAATATAAATATCCATCAGGAGCTACTTCATCTCCACTATTCAATACAAGTGTTTTGCCTGACTTGTTTTGGAAACGGATGTTCACCTTAATATTGTCCTTGTTTTCCGGAGCTACAACGCAGTATACATTTGCACCTGAAACCTTATTGCTGCCATCAAAAGCAAGCTTTGACTGAAGCAGACTAGCTGCAGTTGCAGTTTCATAAACCATTACATTACCACCAGTTTCGCCAAATGTTGCGTCAAAGTTTTTCGGTTGGTCTTCAACAACAATACCGTCAACAACAAACGGTTCAGCAACGCCTACAGAATTAATAGAGTAAGTTCCCTCGTCATCTTTAAAGATCATTTTGTCTTTATCAGAACCATCAATAACACCAGCAGCCAAAACTCCTACAGCATACTTCACGCCACCAATTCTGATATAAGTGTTTGTTCCAACAGCTTGGTTGTCAGTAATAGGAGCCCAATTGCTCACAGCTTCCCAACTTGCACCTGTACCAACTTCGAACTTATTTGTGCCAGTATTTCCAGCTTCGGCATAGTAGTACAATCCGTGAGGCTTCACGCAACTTGCCAAATCACCTGTTCCGGCAGCATCCTGAGCCAATGAAGGGAATGTAAATGCAGCATTGTCTGTAAATGTACCTGGAAGGTTACCATATACACGGAATTTGTTTACAGTTTGAAGAATGGACGCCTGTTTGTAGTGTGTAGTAATTACATCTGCATCAAAAGTACCCAAAGCGATAACATTTTGAGCGACATCATTAACCATAGGAACAATTACGACATTGTTGATGTCAGCAATAGTAGAACCCATGTTCACTTCGTCAGCCGTAGCACGTGTTTGCTGAGCAAGGCTCATGCTGATGGCAACCTTCGTTGTTTTGCCATCGGTTGGGATAAGATTTTCATTCTCTTCAGAGCAAGAAGTCAAACCCATAGTACCTGCTACCAGTGCAGTAGCAAAAAGATACGCTAATTTTGTTTTCTTCATAATTTCTGATCTCCTTTTTCATTTCATGATAATCTTTTCATTCTTATGTACTTTCCATTCTGTAACTTGCGGTTCCTGCCTTATCAGAAACCGTTTTGTTACGATACTGTTTTATCACTCAATGGTCACACGGCGGTCATATATCAGAATTTTCAGTAACGTTTCTTCATTCCGTATCTGAAATTTTCTTCTTATCCTCCTCTAAAATATCCGGAATGAAGTTTAAGAGGATCAGCACGATCAAAACACCGCACACTACCGCAATACCGAGCGGTGTCTTTGCATAAATGGAAATAAATCCAAGATACGGGATATGAAATGCATACACCCCGACGATCTGCTGCCATGCAACGGGAGCTGTATCCGCAATATTATTAGCGTCTCCCTGCGTGACAACGGTCTGTTCCTCCTTATCCACCGAAAT
>URMA01000002.1 GCA_900548875.1 uncultured Porphyromonadaceae bacterium
CCTGCCGCTCCCGTGATGCCGACAATCTTCAGAAAGTCGCGTCGGTTTATATTCTTTTTATTGTGGTCCATAGTTTTCCTCCTTTGTGGTTAGATGTTTCTGTGGCGTTCGTGGCCTTCTACGTAAATGGCGCTGAACGGACGTGCCGGACAAAGATTCTCACAGGCACCGCAGCCGATGCAGCGTTCCGTGTTGACAACCGGTATTTTCAGCGATTCCTCGTTGTTGGGGTCGGACGGTACCATCTGGATGGCACCGCTCGGACAGTGGCGGGCGCAGTTGCCGCAGCTCACTCCGTCGGTCAGTACCACGCAGTTGGCCTTTACCCATACGGCATGGCCAATCTGGATGCCGGTCTTTTCCTCGCGTGTAATCGGGCGGATGGCTCCTGCCGGGCAAACTTCCGAACATTTCGTACATTCCGGACGGCAGTAGCCGCGTTCGTACGACATTTCCGGCTGCATCAGCGTCAGCAGATTTCCCGACGGGCGCAGTACGCCGTTCGGGCAGGCCGACACGCAGAGCTGACAGCCCGTGCAGTGCTGTGCAAAATGCTTGATGCTCAGCGAGCCCGGAGGTGTTATTCTTGTTGTGCGGTTCGGAATCTTCTTGTCCTCGATGGCCGCGAGTCCGCCGTCCACTTTCTTTTCCTGTGCTTCAATCAAGCCGGTAGCCGCAACGGTAGCTGCGGTGGTGATGAAGGTGCGGCGTGCCGTGTCCACCTCTTTCGGTGCGCTTTTTTCAGCACGGCGGCGCGTGTAGCTGATGGCGTGCTGAGAACATTTGTCAAGACAGTCGAGACACACCACACAGCGGCTGTAGTCGATGGTGTGGGCTTTCGAGTTGATGCAGGCAGCCTTGCAGTTGCGGGCGCAGAGTCCGCAGCCGTTGCACTTCGTCGTATCAATGACCGGCTTCAGCCATGAGTAGCGCGAAATGAAGCCGAGGAAAGTTCCGACCGGGCAAATTGTGTTGCAATAGGTGCGGCCGTTGCGCCAGGCAAGGATTACGACGGCTACCAGCGTTACGGCAGCGATGATGAACGTGGGCAGACTTTTCATCCAAACGTCCACTGAATAGAACGCATAGCTGTCAGCGCGTTCGGCAAAGTAGGCGAGCACGTTGTTGCCCCATTGGTAGAGCGGCTGCAACAGGTTGTTGGCGATGCGTCCGAATGCCGCATAAGGGTCGAGCAGGGCGGCAAGTGAGCCGATGCCTGCCACAAGGGCAATGACAAACACGCCGAGCATCGTATAGCGAAGCCAGCTTACTGCCGGAGAATATTTGTAGGGCAGTTTTTTGCGGCGTTTGCCGAACCAGGCAACGATGTCCTGAAAGATGCCGAGCGGGCAGATGACAGAGCAGTACACTCTGCCCAAAAGGAGGGTAAGCACAAGCAAGGCTACAATGACTCCGACATTCAGCGCCAGCACAGCCGGAATGAATTGTATTTTAGCCAGTCCTCCTAACCAAGTGTGAATAGTTCCTGTAAAATCCAGAAACAGCAGGGTCACCAGTGCGAAAACGATGACCGCTACGGTTAATCTAATTTTGCGTAACATGTTGAGTCTGTGTTTTACTGCAAAAATAAAGTAAGTTTTCTTTTTTCAGGCAGATGGATTGTGGTTTTTTTGAAAAAATTAACCGATTTCGCCACTCACTTGTGAAAAAGATGTCTGAAGTTTTTGTAAGTTGCTTTTTTTTACGATATTGCATGCGGATTACTACTTAAAACACAGATTATGAAAAACAAGACGGTTTTATTGTTGTTGGGATTGTGCGTGCTGTTTTTGAGTGCGTGCAATGATGAAGATGGCTATCTGAAGGATGTCGACACTTCGAAGTGGGAAATCATGGATGCGCAGGACTGCAACGGGGTGGCGTTCTCGTTGGTTCCGTGTACGGACGACGAAGTGCCCTGCAATGATTTCAGCGAAGACCAGGCTGTGAATTTCATGCTGACGATTACGAATAACCTTGATGTGCCCATTACGATTATGGAAACCGACATTGATCCGGTTGGTGGCGACAGCTGGTCGCTGGTGAGCGTTACGGACGAAAACGGCAGTCTCAAGACGGACCTGTATACTCCCCATTGGTTGGCTGCCAACATGTTCTCCGTGGATATTTATCCCGGGGAGGTATATCCGATGAAGAGAGACCAGATAAAAACGCTGGCGTGGCACAAATGGCCGTCGGCAAAAGTTCCGGTTATTACCGACGATCAGCGCTATAATTGGGGCAACCGTCCGTATGTGACGAAAGGACTTTATAAAGGAGTGGCAAAAGCCGGCATACAGATTTATGAGAGGGTGGAAGAAGGTGACCTTGTTTCCGCCAAGAAACTTTTTGTTGCCGATGTCGACCTCGCGGTGAATTTCGTGGTGCGATAATGTGCTGACATATACAGACAGCTGCGCCCTGTTTCCGTTGGAGAAGCAGGGCGCAGCCGTTTTTATTTTGTGTCAGTCGGATTGTGTCGGGTTTTCGCTTTTAGCCGTAAGGCATAGATGACTACGTAGAGAAACGTGAGTGTTTCCGCAGCGGGAACTGCCAGCCAGATGCCGTCGTCGCCCATGAGAGGCGGCAGAATGAGAAAACTGGCAATCATAAAAACAAAACCCCGGAGAAGGGTGATGACTGTCGACGGTTTGGCTCTTTCTACGCTCTGGAAATAGCAGATGGCTATGATGTTGACGGCAAAGCACAGATAGCCCGAAGCAAACAGCGGCAGGCCGTGGACGGCAATTTCATAGGCATTGGTTCCTTCCACAAGGAAAAGTCCTGCCATTTGCGGAGAACAGAAGCCTTGCAGGGCAGTGATGCCCGCGCCGCTGACACAGGCCGTGGCAAGGGCGATGCGCAGCGCTTCCCGGACGCGGCTGTGGTTGCCTGCGCCAAAGTTGTAGCTCATAATCGGCTGTGCCGACTGGCCGATGGCATTGTTCAGCATGAAAATCAGCGGAAACAGGTAGCAGGTGACACTGTAGGCCGCCACGCCGTCTTCTCCCAAGTTTCTCATAAACACATAGTTGCCCGTAAGCATCATGCAGGCGATGGCGGCTTCGCAGAGGAAAGTGGCCGACCCCAGTCGGCAGATATAGCGGATGTTGCGCCAAGTCAGTTCCATGCTTCGACGCGTAATCTTTATGCGGATGAAACGGATGCTGGATTTTTTCCCGAAAAGATAGACGACTACCATCACGGCACCCACGATGTAGCCCAGACTCGTGGCGAGCGCCGCACCGAACATGCCCCAATGGCATTTGAAGATGAACACATAGTCGAGCACAATGTTGATGATGGCGGGAATGGCGTTGCACACCATCGCATAGTTGGGCGAGCCGTCGATGCGGATGAAATACATGCCCAGCGTCAGCATGGCGCTGAATACCAGAAACGGAACGAACCAGTAGATGTATTCCAGCGTTAGCGGCAACAATCGCTCGGAACTGCCGAGCAGCACGGCCACTTCGGGCGCGTAGAAGCATACCGGAATCCAGATGGCAAGCAGCAGGAGGACAAGAATGACGGTGGCCTGCGTGACGTTGATGCGCGCATTTTTCTTCTGTCCGCGCGAAAGGTGGATGGATGCCACTACCGATGCGCCGGCGCCGAACATCATGGCAAAGCTGGTGTTGAGCAGAAACAGCGGCACCGTGATGTTGACAGCGGCAAGGGCGTCGCTTCCGATGCCTTTTCCCACGAAAATTCCGTCGGTGATGATAAATGCTGTGGAGAACAACATTCCCAACAGTGTGGGAATAAGCATTTTCCAAAAGATTCCCGATATTTTATTTCCCCCAAAGTCGATAGTTGCTTTCATTGATTGTCCTTTCCTGTTTCCGGGGTGCAAAGGTAGTGTTTTCTGTTCGTGTATTAAAATTTTCTTCATCTTTCGTATTCAAGTGAAAAATAGATTGAAAAAATTTTAGGATTGTAAATTAAAGTGATAAATTTGTAGAAATGGACGGTTGTGCGCAATAGTGCAATGACAGCCGGAGAGTCTGAAATTAGCATAACAAGATAAGATATGGCAACAAAAAGAAAATCAAAAGGTTCGAAGAAAGAGGACTTGAAGGCTCTGGTGGTCGATTACTTCAATGAACACGCCAAAGGGTCGTACAATTATAAGCAAGTGGCTCTTGATCTGGGCATAACCCGTCGGGAAAGCCAATATATGGTAGCTGACATTCTCGACGATCTGACGCTTGCCGGTTTCCTCGTGGAACTCGTGCCGGGCAAATATCAGGCGAGTGAAATTACCACAACTTCCGAAGGGGTGTTCGTGCGCCGGAGCAACGGCAAGAACAGCGTGATCCTTGACAACAGCGAAGTGCCCATATTCGTAGCCGAACGAAACTCGATGCATGCCCTCAACGGCGACCGCGTGCGTGTGCACCTGTGTGCGCAGCGCAAAGGTGTGGAGCCGGAAGCGCAGGTGGTGGAGATTCTCGAAAAGAAGGACCAGGTGTTTATCGGCACGCTGAAAGTGGACAAGAATTTTGCTTTTCTTCAGACCGACAGCAAGTATCTGGCATCCGATATATTCATTCCGAAAAGCAAGCTCAAAGGCGGCCAGACCGGCGACAAGGCCATTGCTCGTATCGTGGAATGGAACGACGACGACAAGAACCCGACCGGCGAACTGATTGACATTTTAGGCAAGGCCGGCGACAACAATTCGGAAATGAACGCCATTCTTGCCGAATTCGGACTGCCGTATGTCTATCCGAAGAACGTGGAGGATGCCGCCAACAAGATTGATGCCGGCATTACACCCGAAGAAGTGGCGCTGCGCGAGGATTTCCGCGACGTGACTACCTTTACCATCGACCCGCGCGATGCGAAGGACTTCGACGATGCCCTGTCTATCCGCAAGCTCGACAACGGACGTTGGGAAGTGGGCGTACACATTGCCGACGTTACCCATTATGTGCATCCGGGTTCCATTATTGATAAGGAAGCCGAAAAACGAGCCACATCCGTCTATCTTGTCGACCGGACCATCCCGATGCTGCCCGAACATCTGTGCAACGGCATCTGTTCGCTGCGTCCGGACGAAGAGAAACTGGCGTTCTCCTGCATCTTTGAAATGGACGACAATGCCCACGTGCATGCCCACCGCATCCGCCGTACGGTCATCAAGAGCAACCGCCGTTTCACTTACGAAGAGGCGCAGGCCATGATTGAAGGCGGCGAAGGCGACTATAAGGAGGAAGTGCTCAAACTGAACGAGCTGGCACAACTGTTGCGCAAGCGCCGTTTCGAACACGGTTCCGTGAATTTCGACCGTTTTGAAGTGCGTTTCGACATTGACGAAACCGGGCACCCGATTGACGTATATTTCAAAGTGTCGAAGGAAGCCAACAAGCTTGTCGAAGAGTTTATGTTGCTTGCCAACAAGCAGGTGGCTACGGAAATCGGCTGTGTGAAAGGCAAGAAAAAGCCGAAAGCCTTCGTCTACCGTATTCACGACAATCCCGACCCCGACAAGATGATGAATTTTGCCAGCATCGCCTCGCGTTTTGGATATAAGGTGAAGACGACAGGCAAGCGTTCGGATATGAACAGCTCGCTGAACAAGATGCTTGACAAGGTAAAGGGTCGCCCGGAAGAGAACCTTCTCTCTATTCTCGCCATCCGTTCCATGGCAAAAGCCGTATATTCGACCGTGAACGTGGGCCACTATGGTCTGGCATTCGACTACTATACTCACTTTACATCGCCAATCCGCCGCTATCCCGACATGATGGTTCACCGTCTGCTTGACAGGTATCTCAACGGCGGACGTTCGGTCAACGCACAGAAGCTGGAAGACGAGTGCAAGCATTCGTCCGACATGGAACAGCTTGCCGCCAATGCCGAAAGAGCTTCCATCAAGTACAAGCAGGTGGAATACATGGCCGACCGTCTGGGCAAAATCTACACGGGCAGCGTTTCCGGCGTGACAGAGTGGGGACTTTATGTGGAACTTGACGAAAACAAGTGCGAAGGCATGGTACCTATCCGCGACCTTGGCGACGACTATTATGAGTTCGACGAAAAGAACTATTGCCTGATAGGCCGCCGCAAAAAGCGCGTCTACCAGCTGGGCGACAAACTTACAGTGCAGGTGGCGCGTGCCAACCTCGACAAGAAGCAGCTTGACTTTGCCATTGTCGACGAAAACGGGCAGCCGATGGTGGCCGTCAACAAGAACGGTGACGTGCAGAAAGCCAACAAGCCGAAGAAAAACGAAAGTTCTTCCGCCAAAAGCCGTAGGGGCACGAAAAGCAAAAAACGCAAATAAACCGACGGCTTTTTAACAAATATGAAATAAAGATTTATTAAGGAATTATTTCCATATTTGGTTTTAATGCGGTAATTTTGTACCGCAAAAAATAATTGTGTCGAGAACAAAACATTATAAATAACCAATTTAATAACTTAAATTCAAAACTACTATGTGGTTAACAAATTCATCCTTAGGAAGGAAAGTGGTTATGTCAGTGACCGGACTTTTCCTGCTCCTATTTGTGACCTTTCACGTATTAATGAATGCGGTAGCTCTGATTTCACCGAGAGGCTATAACCTCGTGTGTGAATTTTTGGGAGCTAACTGGTATGCTTTGATTGCTACAGTGATTTTGGCTGCCGGTTTCGTTTTTCACATCATTTATGCGTTCTGGCTTACATTGCAGAACCGTAAAGCCCGTGGTAACGACCGTTACGCAGTGACAACTCGCCCGAAAAGCGTTGAATGGGCATCGCAGAACATGCTTGTTCTCGGTATCATAGTTGTTGCTTTCCTGATTGTTCACTTGGCTCAGTTCTGGGCTAAGATGCAGCTGGTGGAAGTTATGCATCAGGTTGGCTGTGAAACAGGAGCCGTAGCTATGGCTCATGCAGCCGACGGTATGCACCACATCCAGAATGCATTCGGCCAACTCTGGACATTGCCAGTTTACGTTATCGGTTTGATAGCATTGTGGTTCCACATGACTCACGGATTCTGGAGTGCATTCCAATCACTCGGTGTTTCCAACAACAAGTGGATTCCTCGCTTTAGAACACTCGGTAACTGGTGGTCGACTATCGTAGTTGCATTGTTCATCATCCAGGCTATCGTCTTCACTTGCCAATTTGCGGCATAATGGAATTGTTCCATTCAATGATTCAATTTTAACACTTCAAATCTGTTGAGAAATGGAAGAAAACAAAAAACAAGCTGGCAAAATAGTTGACAGTACAAGCATAATGGGTCAATATGCCGTTTATTCGGACGAGAAAGTTGACTCAAAAATTCCAGAAGGTCCGATTGCTGAAAAGTGGACCAATTTCAAAGCACACCAGAAGCTCGTTAACCCTGCTAACAAGCGTCACCTCGACATCATCGTTGTAGGTACAGGTCTTGCAGGTGCTTCTGCCGCTTCAACTCTTGGCGAAATGGGATTCAACGTATTGAATTTCTGTATCCAGGATTCTCCACGCCGTGCTCACTCAATCGCTGCACAGGGTGGTATCAACGCTGCCAAGAACTATCAGAACGACGGTGACTCCGTTTATCGTCTGTTCTACGATACTGTAAAGGGCGGTGACTTCCGTTCACGTGAAGCCAACGTATATCGTCTTGCTGAAGTATCCAACAACATCATCGACCAGTGTGTTGCTCAGGGTGTTCCTTTCGCTCGCGAATACGGCGGTCTGTTGGCCAACCGTTCATTCGGTGGTGCTCAGGTATCCCGTACATTCTACGCTAAAGGTCAGACAGGACAACAGCTTCTTCTCGGCGCTTATTCTTCATTGAACCGCCAGATCAAGAAAGGTTCAGTCAAGTCATACGTTCGTCGTGAAATGCTCGACCTTGTTGTCGTTGACGGTCGTGCACGCGGTATCATTGTCCGCAACTTGATTACAGGCGAACTCGAACGCTACGCCGCTCACGCCGTTGTAGTTGCAACAGGTGGTTACGGCCGTGTGTTCTTCCTTTCAACTAACGCTATGGGCTGCAACGGTTCAGTTGCCGTTCAATGCTACAAGCACGGTGCTTACCTTGCTAACCTCTGCTTCACTCAGATTCACCCGACTTGTATTCCGAAACACGGTGAAAATCAGTCTAAGCTTACTCTTATGTCTGAATCACTCCGTAACGACGGTCGTATCTGGGTACCGGCCAAGAAAGAAGATGCTGAAGCTATCCGCGCCGGCAAGTTGAAACCGACTCAAATCAAGGAAGAAGACCGTGACTACTACTTGGAACGCCGTTATCCGGCATTCGGTAACCTCTGTCCGCGTGACATCGCCAGCCGTGCCGCTAAGGAACGCTGCGATGCAGGTTACGGTGTAGGTACAGGCAACGCTGTATATTTGGACTTCTCTGAAGCAATCAACCGTCTCGGCCGCGACGTTATCGAAGCCCGCTACGGTAACTTGTTCCAGATGTACGAAATGATTACCGACGACAACCCATACGAAACTCCGATGATGATCTTCCCGGCTTCTCACTACACAATGGGTGGTATCTGGGTAGACTACGAACTCCAGACTTCAATTCCTGGCTTGTTCGCTATCGGTGAAGCCAACTTCTCTGACCACGGTGGTAACCGTTTGGGTGCTTCTGCTTTGATGCAGGGTCTTGCTGACGGTTATTTCGTACTGCCTTACACAATGCAGAACTACTTGTCAGACCAAATCAAGGTTAAACACCCGACAACTGACGCTCCTGAATTCGTTGAGGCTGAAAAGAAGGTTCGCGCACGTATCGAACGTCTGATGAACATCAAGGGTAAACGCTCAGCCGACTCTATCCACAAGCAACTCGGTATCATCATGTGGAACCTTGTTGGTATGGGCCGTACAGCTGAAAGCTTGATCAAGGCTATCGCTGAAATCGACGAAGTGAAGAAGGAATTCGACACGAACTTGTTTATCCCGGGTGAAGCCAACACGCTGAACACTGAGTTGGAAAAGGCTCTCCGTTTGGAAGACTTCATTACTATCGGTAAGTTGATGGCTATCGATGCTCTTCACCGTAACGAATCTTGCGGTGCTCACTTCCGTGAAGAATATCAGACTCCTGATGGCGAAGCTCAACGTCGCGACGATGAGTACATGTACGTAGCTTGCTGGAAATATGCAGGTGAAGGTCAGAAACCTATCTTGTTGAAAGAGCCGTTGAAGTACGAAGCTATCAAAGTTCAAACACGTAACTATAAGTCTTAGTAGAACCAGCCTTTAGGCATTAAAATTTTAGCTAATTATGGAAAAAGCAATTAACATAAAGTTGAAAATCTGGCGTCAACGCGGTCCTAAAGAGCCGGGTCAGTTCGTCAACTATTCACTTGACAATGTGCCTACCGACATCAGCTTCCTCGAAATGCTCGATATGCTCAACGAACAGCTTGTAGAGCAGGGTGAAGAACCGGTAGTATTCGATAACGACTGCCGTGAAGGTATTTGCGGTATGTGTTCACTCTACATCAACGGTAATCCTCACGGACCTGTTGGTGGCATCACAACTTGCCAGTTGCACATGCGTAAATTCCACGATGGTGATGTTATCACCGTTGAACCGTGGCGTTCAGCTGCATTCCCGGTTATCCGCGACTTGATGGTTGACCGTACAGCATTCGACAAAATCCAACAAGCCGGCGGTTACATTTCGTTCAACACTGGCGGTGCACAGGATGCCAACGCAATTCCTATTCCTAAGGAAGCTGCCGACGAAGCTATGGACTCAGCTACTTGTATCGGTTGCGGTGCCTGTGTTGCAGCTTGTAAGAACGGTTCTGCTATGCTCTTCGTTTCTGCGAAGGTTAGCCAGTTCGCTCTTCTTCCGCAGGGTAGAGTGGAAGCAGCACGCCGTGTACGCGCTATGGTAAGCAAGATGGACGAACTCGGTTTCGGTAACTGTACTAACACAGGTGCTTGTGCCGCTCAATGTCCGAAGAACATTTCTTTGAGCAACATCGCCCGTCTCAACCGCGAATACATGAAGATGAAATTGAAAGACTAAACCACATAGTTATTCAAAATAATCTTACGGAAGCCTCTGCCTCGCCGGCAGGGGCTTTTTTTGTTGTCTGGCTTTTCTAAAATTGACAGGCGGGAAAAATTTTGTTCTTCTGTCTAATAGTAACCTTTCATTATATTTGGATAATATAGGCTGCGGCTCGGGATAGCCAAACTTGAAAACTTTGTTTTCGTTTGTCTCTCCGCTCACCTTTCACGATATTTGGATAATATAGGCTGCGGTTCGAGATAGCCAAACTTGAAAACTTTGTTTTCGTTTGTCTCTCCGCTCACCTTTCGCTATATTTGCATACGGACACTAATGGAACTATTATGCAAAGAATACTGATAGTGGAGGACGAGAAGCGCGTGGCCGACCTGCTGAAGGCGGGACTCGACGAAAACGGCTATACGACGGCTGTGGCCTATGACGGGGCTATGGCTTTAAGGCTGTTTCAGTCGGGCGCGTTCGATTTGGTGATTTCCGATGTGGTGTTGCCGCGTGTCGACGGCTTTGAACTATGTAAGGAAATACGGAAAATGAATGCGTCTGTTCCGATATTGATGCTGACGGCTCTCGGGTCGACCGACGACAAACTCGACGGTTTCGATGCGGGTGCCGACGACTATATGGTGAAACCCTTCGATTTCCGCGAACTGAATGCCCGAATCAAGGTGTTGCTTCGCCGCAAGGGTGAAACTGCGTCAGAACGCCCGGAAAGGCTCGTGTATGCCGATTTGGAAATCGACTTGAACCGTCGGGAAGTGATGCGGGGCGGCTTGCCGGTGAAATTGTCGCCGAAGGAGTACAGCCTGCTGCTCTATATGGCGGAGAACGCCGACCGCGTGATTTCGCGCGTGGAAATTGCCGAAAAGGTGTGGAACACGCATTTCGATACCGGCACGAATTTCATTGATGTCTACATCAATTATCTGCGGAAAAAAATTGACCGCGACTTTGCGGTGAAACTGATTCACACGAAACCCGGTGTCGGGTTTATTTTCACTGAACGCCCATGAAAATCCGTACAGCCCTGACTTTGAAATATACGGCAGTGACGGCTACCGTCTTCATGCTTTGTCTGCTGCTGGTTTATTTTGCCGCGGAACGCTCGCGCAGCAAGGCTTTCTTTCATGACCTGAAATCGGAGGCAGTGACGAAAGCCCATCTGTTTCTGCTGGACAAGGTGGATGCCGCCACGCTTCAGTCGATTTATCAGAACAACCGCCAGTTTATCGACGAGGTGGAGGTGGCGGTCTATACGCCCGATTTCCGCATGCTCTACCATGATGCGGCACAGAACGATATTGTGAAGGAAAGCCGCGGGATGATTGACCGGATTGTTTCGGAGCGGGATAAAGAGTTTTATGTAGGCAAATATCAGGCAGTCGGGCTGGTGTATACGTTTGCCGGCAAGGATTATGTGGTGACGGCTGCCGCCTACGACGTTTACGCCTACCATAATCTCGACATTCTGCGGCGTACGCTTGTCATGCTGTTTGTCGTTGGGCTCAGCCTGCTGTTTGTGGTGGGGTATCTTCTTGCCCGTGCTTCGCTGAAGCCCATGCGGGAGGTGGTGCGCGAGGCGGAAAGTATTACGGCATCGAAAATCGACCGTCGTTTGCCTGTCGTGAACCGGAATGACGAACTCGGAGAGCTCAGTACGGCTTTCAACGACCTACTCGACCGTCTGGAGGTTTCGTTCAACGCCCAGAAAATGTTTGTCAGCAACGTGTCGCACGAAATGCGTACGCCTTTGGCGGCACTGACGGCGGAACTCGACATAGCCTTGCAGAAGGAACGCTCGCCGGAGCAATACCGCGAGGCGATGACGAATGCTCTCGGCGATGCCCAGCGCATGGCAAAACTGATTGACGGTCTGCTGAACCTTGCCAAGGCTGACTATCGGAAGGAGGAGATAAAAATGGAGGAGATACGCCTCGACGAACTGTTGCTCGATGTGCGCGAACAGCTGCTGCGGGCTCATCCCGACTATCATATCGAACTGATTTTCGCACAGGAAATCGACGACGAACAGTCGATAACCGTCAATGGCAACCCGTATCTGCTGTCGATAGCCTTTGCCAATCTGATGGAAAACAACTGCAAATACTCTCCCGACCGAATTTCTCTGGTACAGATTTCTTCCCATCAGGGCATGGCATCCGTGACTTTGACCGATAATGGCGGCGGCCTTTCGGAAACCGACCGCGAACATCTGTTCAAACTGTTCTATCGTGGAGAGCGGAAAAACGAAGCCGACGGCCACGGTATAGGCATGGCACTGGCACAGAAAATCGTCCAGCTCCACCGCGGTCAGATTGCTGTCCGTTCTGAACTCGGAAAAGGAACGACCTTTGCGGTGGAATTGCCGCATTTGTAAGTCGGGTTATGGGTGAATTAGCGATGGCGCACCCGAAGAGTTCATCGGTGAGAGTGGTTGTTTCGGAGTTATTGAAAAATAAAAAGTACAATAAAGTTGTATTATTATATAACTTTTCCTATCTTTGTAAAAGATAGAAGGCGGTTCTGCATAAAACTCAAACAAGTTTGGTTTTCTGCTTTTGCCTTTCATTCTCTTTGCATCATGAGAAAGATAATCGCATATAAAAACTATTTCAGTGATTTCATAAAGAAACTGTCAACAAACGAAATAAACAAAGTTCGTCGTGCGTTGGACTTATTCAAAGTGGAAGATAGGATGCCAACGCACTTTATAAAATTCATACGTGACGGTATTTATGAATTTCGTGTGAATTATGGGAACAATGAGTTCCGTATCTTTTTCATATATGACGGTGATACTGTTGTTGTTCTCTTTAATGCCTTTAAGAAAAAAACGCAGAAAACACCTGACAATGAAATCAAGAAAGCAATAAAATTAAAGGAGGAATATTATGCAACTAAAAGAAATCAGTAAAGACATCTACGATGTGGATGCATGGCTTGATGAGGGCCTTGGAGCGGAAGGAACTCCCGAACGAGAGAAGAACCGTGAAAAGGCATGGGAAGAGTATAACGCCCAAATCTTGTTGGAAGCTCGTAAACACGCAAGGCTGACACAAGCAGAACTTGCAAAACGTATTGGAGCGGATAAAGGTTATATTTCAAGAATAGAAAGAGGATTGACAGTTCCTACTGTTGCTACGCTTTACAAAATAGCCGCTGCAATGGGAATGACTGTAGAATTACGTCCTTTATAATAAACGTCATCCCTTTGGAGTTGTGCAGCATTCGCATCTGAAGTGTCCGCCGGTGAGAGGGGGTGTATCGGCGGTTATTGAAACGTGGGATAGGAAAACAGAAGCCTTCGGCATTGCCGGGGGCTTTTTGTGCTATATAAGGGTTTACAGTTTACGGTTTACAGTTTACAGACGTTAACCTCTAACCCATAACCTCTAACCCATAACCCATTCTAATAGTTTTCTAATACCATTCTAACCGATTTCTAACGGCCTTATTTGTCAGCTGGTTATACTTTTGCGGTGTGAATTGAAACAGTGATTGTCCAACCGTTTAAAAGTAAACAGCTATGTGGAAGAGAAAAAAACGGAATACGCAGCTGGCGTATAATTCAGAAAAAGTGTTTTTGACATCATCGCAGACTTTGGCGGGACTGTATGAGTATCTGCAAACATCTCCACATGGATTGCCGTCGGAAGAAATCGAACAGCGCCAACTTGACTATGGTAAAAATGAAGTGGAACACGAACAGCGGAAAAGTCCGTTCTCCACTTTGGTGAAGGCGTTTATCAATCCGTTTATCGGTGTGCTGACCGGTCTGGTGGTGGTTTCTTTCGTGCTCGATGTGCTGTTGGCACCTCCCGGCGAACAGGATTGGACGGCTATCGTGATTATCTCGACAATGGTGATTGTCAGCACGCTGTTGCGCTTCTGGCAGGAATGGAAGGCCAACGTGTCGAGCCAGTCGCTGCTGAAACTGGTGACGAACACTTGCTATGTGCGCCGTCAGGGCGTGGCCGACGAGGAAATCAGCATCGACGAGCTTGTTCCGGGCGATGTGGTGATGATAGCCGCCGGCGACATGATTCCTGCCGACTTGCGTATCATTGAGGCAAAGGACCTGTTTGTCAGCCAGGCGTCACTTACGGGCGAGTCTGACCCGATTGAAAAACTTCCCGAAAACCGTAAGGAAAAAGCGGTAAAGGGCAGTGTGGTGGAACTTGACAACATTTGCTTTATGGGGTCGAACGTGGTGAGCGGTTCGGCTACGGGCATCGTGTTTGCCACGGGCAACGATACTTATCTTGGCACTATTGCCAAAAGCATTGCCGGACACCGTGCGGCTACCGCCTTCGACAAGGGCATCAGCCGTGTGAGCCTGCTGCTTATCCGCTTTATGCTGGTGATGATTCCTTTCGTGTTCCTTGTCAACGGTGTGACGAAAGGCGACTGGTTGGAAGCCTTCATCTTTGCCGTGTCGGTTGCCGTGGGACTGACTCCCGAAATGTTGCCGATGATTGTCACCGCCAACCTGTCGAAGGGTGCTGTGGCGATGTCGAAGAAAAAAACGATTGTCAAGGACCTGAACGCCATACAGAATTTCGGTGCCATGAATATTCTCTGCACCGACAAGACCGGGACGCTGACCTGCGACCAGATTGTGCTGGAAAAGTATATGAATGCCGACGGCAGTCGCGACGACAAGATGCGGATTCTGCGCCATGCCTATTTCAACAGCTTTTTCCAAACCGGATTGAAGAATCTGATGGACAAGGCTATTCTTTCGCACGTGAAGGACCTGTCGCTCGAACATTTGAAGGACAGCTACCGTAAGGTGGACGAAATTCCGTTTGACTTTACACGGAGGCGCATGTCGGTCGTAGTGGAGGACTTGCAGGGAAAACGGCAGATTATCACGAAAGGTGCAGTGGAAGAAATGCTTGACATCTGTTCTTACGCCGAATTCGACGGAGTGGTGCATCCGCTGTCCGACGAACTGCGCCGAAAGGCAAAGTCGGTGAGCGAAGGCATGAACAAGCAGGGATTGCGGGTGCTCGCCGTGGCACAGAAAAGCTATCTCGACAAGGATTGCAATTTTAGCGTGGCCGACGAACAGGACATGGTGCTGATTGGCTTCCTTGCTTTCCTCGATCCTCCCAAACCGTCGGCCGCAAGCGCTATCCGTCAGCTTCGCGAACATGGAATTGAAATAAAGGTGCTCTCCGGCGACAACGATGCCGTGGTGCGCACCATTTCCCGTCAGGTAGGCATTGATACGAGAAACGCCCTGACTGGTCCTGAATTTGCGGTCATGAGCGGGGAAGAGCAGAAAAGTGCAGTGGCTGTGACTACGGTATTCTCCAAGTTGACACCGTTGCAGAAAACGCAAATCATCATGCTGCTGCAGGAACAGGACAACACCGTGGGATTCCTGGGCGACGGCATCAACGATGCGGCTGCACTCCGGCAGTCGGACATCGGTATCTCGGTGGATTCGGCGGTCGACATTGCCAAGGAGAGCGCCGACATTATCCTGCTGGAAAAGGACCTGATGGTGCTGGAGGACGGTGTGCTCGAAGGGCGTAAGACTTTCGGCAACATCGTGAAATATGTGAAGATGACTGCCAGCTCCAATTTCGGCAATATGTTCAGCGTGATGGCTGCGAGTGCGTTCCTGCCGTTCCTGCCGATGTTGCCCATCCATCTGCTCATACAGAACCTGCTCTACGACATTTCGCAGACAGCCATACCGTTCGACCGTCTGGATGCCGAATATCTTCGCAAGCCGCGCCGTTGGGATGCTTCCGACCTGAGCCGTTTCATGATTTTTGTCGGACCGATCAGCTCCGTTTTCGACATCGTTACCTATTTGGTCATGTGGTATGTGTTCGGCTGTCAGTCGGTAGAACATCAGACACTGTTTCAGTCGGGATGGTTTATTGAAGGATTGCTGTCGCAGACACTGATTGTGCATATGATACGCACACGCAAGATTCCGTTCTTCCAGAGCATGGCTTCGTGGCAGGTGACCGGACTGACATTCCTGATTATGGCTGTGGGTATTCTGATTCCCTTCTCGCCGTTCGGGGCTTCCATCGGCCTTCAGCCGCTTCCCTGGACCTATTTCCCGTGGCTGGTAGGTATTCTGTTGTCCTACTGTGTGCTGACTCAATTGGTGAAAAACTGGTACGTCCGCAAGTTTGTGCGTTGGCTGTAGTGTGGCATGAAGGTTTTCCCAATTCTGCTGGTTCTGCCGATGCTGTTGTCGGCGGGACCGTTGACGGGCACCTACACCACGGAAATTCAGACCGATTTCAAAGGAAAGGCAAATTGGATCAATCAGCTCCGTTTTGACTGTATTCAGCCGTTGGGGGCGGGGTTTAAAGCAGAATTGACATCCTACAGCATTAGCCGGACAGCGGAACATATAATTCCCGACAGGCAGATGTTTTCGAACATCGAAGAGGAAAACAATGCCTTTGTCCTGGCTGTAGCCGGCTGTGCGTGGGAAAGATGTGGTGTGCGCCTTTTTGGAGGTGTCAGGAATGTGAATGAGGATTATTTTACGACGGAGACGGCTTCGCTGTTCACCAACAGCTCCTGCGGTATATTTCCGACGATTTCGGCCAATATGCCGCTGGCCAACTATCCGCTGTCGTCGGTGTGCGTCGACGGAAGTTGGAGCAATGACAGACTGACGGTAAGAATGTCGCTTTACAACGGAACGGGACACAACCGTTGGCGGCGTGGCGACAATGTGTTTGTCGTAAATCCCGTAAAGGAAGGTTTAATGACGGTAACAAGTATGGAATATGATGCGGATTTTGGGCGCTTTTCTGGGGGTGCTTTTGTACGCAGTGCTTTGCGTTCTTCAGTTTTGGCGGGACAGCCGGAAGAACCGGAAGTGAATGCTGCCTGGTGGGTGAATCTTGAGCCGTCGCTCCGCTTGAAGGAGTCGGACAGACTCGATTTCCTGTTGCAGTATTCCGAGAATCCGGTGGCGCACAATGAATGCCGCCGGTATGGAGGAGCGGGAGTACGGTGGTCCTACACTTCAGGAAAAACAAAGGGTGAGACCGGGGTGTTTGCCGACTGGGTGCAGTATGCCGGTGAAAACGAGTGGCTGTGCGAACTGACATGGAAATGCCAGTTTAAACCGGCGTTTGCGCTGCAACCTGCCGTGCAGATGATTGGCAATCGTTCGGGAATGTTTCCCGTAGCATTGTTTCGCATTTCATGGCAGTTGTTTTAGGGCGGATATGTTTTTTATCTGTCCGATGCGGCTTATCTTTGCAGAAAGTGAAGATGCAATGATGGACTACAGATTTGAAATATGTGCCAACTCTGTGGAAAGCTGTTTGGCAGCGCAGGAGGGTGGTGCCCACCGTGTTGAGCTTTGTGCCGGAATACCCGAAGGCGGAACAACGCCGTCGTATGGTGAAATCGTCATGGCACGTCGGTTGCTCGACATCCGCCTGCATGTGATTATCCGTCCGCGGGGCGGTGATTTTCTCTATTCTCCGTTGGAGGTGGATACGATGGTCGAGGATATCCGCATGGCGCGTCAGGTGGGTGTCGACGGTGTGGTGTTCGGCTGTCTGGATGAAAACGGCGATTTGGACATGTCCGCCATGCGCCGGCTGATGGAAGCCGCCCGGGGATGTTCGGTGACTTTCCACCGCGCTTTCGACCGTTGTCGCAATCCGTTCGGCGTGATGGAGCAATTGGTGGAACTGGGCGTTGACCGTATTCTTACATCCGGTCAGCAGCCTACAGCTCCCGAAGGTGCTGCGATGATTAAAGAACTCGTAGAACGTGCCGACGGAAGAATCATCATACTTGCCGGTTGCGGAGTGAACGAAGGGAACATTCGCCAATTGGCAGAAGCGACGGGCGTGAAGGAATTCCATTTCTCCGCGCGTGAATCTGTGAAAAGCCGGATGAAACTTGTCAATCCCGATGTGCAGATGGGTGCCGCCGGAGTGGATGAATATACCCGCCAGGTAACGACAGCCGCCCGCGTCCGTGCTACCATTGAGAGGTTAGAGGTTATGGGTTAGGGGTTAGAGTGAGTTTACAGTTTACGGTTTACAGAATCACGCTAATCAATAACCCATAACCTATAATCTCTGACCCCAAACCCGTTCATGAATGATGCGGGCGGAAGTGTTTCAGCACTTGGGCGAGAGCCTTTTTCAGCGTATCGTTGAGAATGATGATGGTTACTGCGATGATGATGAGCAGAATGCCGGTGGCTTCTTGCATGGTGAAGGCTTCGTTGAAGATGCAAACGCCGATGACGACTGCTGTAAGCGGTTCCATCGCTCCCAATACGGAGGTGATGGTGCCTCCGATATGGCGGATAGCCAGCACCAGTGTGATGTTGGAAATTACGGTGGGAACAACGGCAAGAAGCACGAGATTGACTACCGACAAAGCATCGGGGATGGGCTGGATGCCCTCGTTGGTAGCTGCCTTAATGGCAAAAAGCACGGTGCTTACAATGAATACGTAAAAAGCGAGTTTGCGGCTGCTCATGTCACGTACACGCGACTTGTTGACGGCGGTGATGTAGCTGGCATAGCCCACGGCGGAAAGCAACACGATGATAATGCCTTCCGTGCTGACTGTCAACTCCGAACCTTTCAGGGAGAGTTGTGCCACGCCGAAAACTGCCATTACAATGGCAATCCACGTTATCCATGAGGCCCTTTCGCGGAAAAGAACGAGCATCAGCAGCGTAACGAACACCGGGTAGGTGAAATGGAGCGTCGTTGCCATTCCCGACCCCATGAAACTGTAGCCCCAGAAGAGAAACATGGCGGAAGCCGTGTAGAATAGGCCCAAGAGGAGAAACCGGGGAATATCCCTGCGGTCGATGCTGAATGTTTCCTTTTTCACTTTCATCATTATTCCCAATGCGATAGTGGCAAAGAGAAAACGATAGAAAAGAATCGAATCAAATGCCATGCCCTTTGCCATCAGCGGCAAGGTGAACAGGGGAATCAGTCCGAATGTGACCGATGTTGCTATGCCGTAACAAAAACCTTTAAAGCTGCTCATTTCCTGTAGGAATTAAAATGCGAGCAAAGATAGTCTTTCTTTTGGCTTCGAGGGAAGTTATTCTTCAAATTTATCGGTCGAGAGTGCAAATTAGGCTTGCTTGTCGGGAGATTCTGTAGTATTTTTGCCCTGCGGTAAGATTTGACCGTTTACTATTAAACGTATTGAAAATGGAAGAAAGAGTAATTTGTCTGCAAAAGGATGAAAAGTCGGCGCGTCTGCACATCTTCTCCGCAGGGGAGGGTGTCAGGACGGCTGTCATAATGTGTCCCGGCGGCGGTTTCCGCCAAGTGGCAATGGAACATGAAGGACGCGATTTCGCGCCCTGGTTCAACGATCGCCATATCACGTATGCAGTTCTTGAATACCGTATGCCTGAAGGCAACGGCAACTTGCCTATCGAGGATGTTCGGGCAGCAATAAAGGAGATGCGAGCCGAAGGTTATATACGCATCGGCATTATGGGCGCCTCGATTGGCGGTTATATAGCCGGTAGCGCGGCTGTTTTTCTGGAAGGTATTGAACGTCCGAATTTCCAGATACTGCTTTATCCGGTAATCAGTATGCTCGACAGTCTGACGCATTTGCCTTCGCGTGAGAGACTGTTGGGGCCTGCGGTTTCAGAAGAGGAACAGCAGCGCCGTTCGCTGGATTTGCATGTCACCGGCGATACGCCCAGCGCATTTATCGTTCTGACGGCCGACGACCAGGCTGTCAGTCCTGTCAATTCGCTCCGCTATTACGAAGCCCTTTTGAAGAATGATGTACGGGCTACGCTGCATATCTACCCGGAAGGCGGACACAGTTTCGGATTCCGCGACACCTTTGCCTACAAGCCATTGTGGCTTGCCGAACTGGACAAATTCCTGTCGGAAGAGATATAACGCGTTCTGCATAACGCATTCACGACATAACGCCAGGCATGGGATTGCTTTCCCAAATGCCTGGCGTTTCTGTATCCTGTCGTCCGTAAAAACGAAAACTCCTGCCTTTCATCACGAGAGACAGGAGCCCGGGTAGTTTGTTTGTATAAAAAAACTATCTTACACTTACTTTTTTTGTGAAATTTTGAGACTGAATAATGTATATTCCGCTTGGTAAATTAAAAAAGTGTATTGAAGATCCATCTTTTTCAGCTATCAGCTGACCTAATATATTATAAATCCGTGCTTTGACTGATTCTGTTGAAGTGACATGTACTGTGCCTTTTGTGGTCGACACTGTAATCTTGCTGTTTCCGACTGTTTCCACACCTGAAGTTCCGTTGATTTCCACCTTGTCGATGTGGATATTATATCCATAGTCGGATATGCCTTTGAACGCAACGGCAACGGCTTTCTCTCCGGCATATTTGCTGAGGTCGAACGAATATTGTTTCCATCCGTTTTCGGCTGCCTTGCGGCTTATTTCGGCTAAACTGTCTATTGTACCGTCGGCCTTGACCACTTCTACCGTGATTCTGTCGTTGGTAGCGAATGTTCCCGAGTAGTGGTAGAGGGCGAAGTTCAAATACTGTTCCTGTCCTTCTGCCAGCTTGATGGCCGGGGAAATGATTCTCGATTCAGTTTGTTTCGGCACATCGGATGAATACGAATTGAACGTCAGCATGCCGTTGTCGGTATCGAATGCCTCCGTGTCCGGATTGCTTCCGGTGAGGTCAACTGACCAGCACGTGGCATTGTTGCTCAGATTGTTTTCGTACCAGTTGTAAGTTGCAGTTCCGTTGGCAAACGATTCAGAGAATGGTGTCGGCAGGGCGTTGCCGAAGAGCATTGCCTTTGAAATGGCGGCTTCCGATTCGCCTGCTGCGTTGATGGCGGTGACGGTATAGAATGTATAGCCGTATTTTTCGCCGGCATTTTCATCGGTGTAGCTGCATTCCGTCAGATTGTCGGCAACGGTTGTTCCGTCGTTGCGGACTATTTTGTAGCGGAGGTTTTCTGCATCAATGTTTCCGTCGTTGACGCCGGATTCAGGAGCATTCCACGAAAGTACGGCTTTGCCGTCGCTGTCGGATATGTTCAGATTGCCTATTGGCTTCGGAATGTCGGTTCCTGCCCAAACCGTAAAGCAGGCATAGAGGCCTTTTCCCACACTGTTCTTTGCCACAATGGCTATGTGTTTCAGCCCTTCGGTCAGTGTCAGACTCTTTGTAAAGTCGCTTCCCGGTGCATAGCCGCCTTCGGAGAGGACTTTCTCTCCGTCTACATAAACCATCACTTCCAAATCACCTGTCAGTTCTTGTCCCTCAAATGTCTTTTCCGGCAGACGGAAGCTGAGTGTTCCTGTAAGGCCGCTGTTGTCTGCGGGTACATAAGCCACATTTTCCACCCAATTCGGTGCGCCATATACCGGATTTTCAATATAAGTGGCTACTATCTGGTAAGGTCCGTCCTTTGAAATCTGGGTGGCCTTTCCCGTATCCGTATTAACCTCAAAAATGTCCATTACACCCGAGCGGGCGGACGCATACCAGTAGAGTTTGTCGGTGCGGTAGTCGAATGCCATGCTCTGGCTGTATCTCGGATCCAGTCCCGTATAGCCGATGCGTTTCATCTCGCAGGTAGTCTTGTCTATTTCGCACAAGTAGCCTCCCATGTCGATGGCATACATCTGGCCTTTGCTGTTGATGGCCGCAGCGGAGAAAGAGCTGTCGAGGTAGTCGACTATTGTGGTTGACGCGCCTGTGGTCGGATCAAATTCCCGGTAGTTGCGGTAAGCACCGCTCCATGGGTCGGCAAAAAATCCGTAAATTTTACCCGTAGTCGGGTCGTAGCACAGACTGCCTGCAAGGTTTTCAAGCAGTTCGATAACCACCGGTTCTTGAATTTGTTCCCATGTCTCGGCATCGAAAACCAGATAGCGGTTTCCGGCAGTATAACCGTCTTCCACGTCATTGGTCATGGCGTAGACTTTACCGTTGACATACGTGGCCGATTCCCATGAGAAATCAGCCCCTTTTACAACGGGATTCAGGGAAATCTTCTCGCTTGGATAGAAATTGTACAGACCGAGGTCCGCTTCTCTGTCCTGGTCGCAAGTCCAGTATTTTGAGCCGGCCATTGTCCACCAGATAAGCGGTTCGTTGTCCGTATGCAGCATATTTCCGGCAATCTCCGACAAACTTTCTGCGGAGACGGTTGCATACAGGGGCAGTAATACGGTCGATAATAGTAGTAGCTTTTTCATATATGACTGAAAACTAAAGGAGTGGGATTTGAAATTAATCCCGCTCCATTTTCAGTTACGGTAATAATTTTATTTGAATAGGATGCTGTTTGCAGAATATTCAAGCAGGCTTGGATTTCTGCTTTTGCCTTACACTATTTCTTAATGAATTTCTGGACGCTTTCGCCATTGTCGCCGGCTACTTTTACAAAGTATACGCCATTGGCAAGAGCCGATACGTTCAGTGTAGTTGAAGTTCCGTTGATGTTGGCCTTCTTCGCTACGAATGCACCGTTGGCGCTGTAAACGTATACTGTGTTCAACGCAGCAGCGTCGGAAATCGTGATCGTTTCAGTGGCTACAGTCGGGAATACCTTAGCAGAAGATGTCGTGTTGGCAGTGATGCTGTTGACACTTGACAAACCTCCGAACTCAGTCGGTACTGAACGGGCATCTGTATCACCCAAACCGAGTTGGCCGTAGCGGTTCCAACCCCATACCCATATTGAACCGTCTTCCTGGATACCCATGGAGTGGTAGCTGGCAGCTGAAACCTTTTGCCATTTGGCGGTACCTACCTGAATCGGAAGCATGACATCGGTTGTTTCGCCGTTACCGATTTCTCCGTGAGGATTATAGCCCCATGCCCAAAGAGTGCCGTCTTCCTTGATGGCGAGTACGTGATAGTCGCCTACCGAGAACGATTTTACATTTTCCAATGCTTTGCCCGGTACACCGGAATTTTGTCCTTCAGTTTCGCGGCCAAGTTCGCCTTCACCGTTTGAACCCCATGTCCAAATCGAACCGTCGGATTTTAAAGCGACAGTGTGGGATATACCAGTTTCAAGGGCTACCCAATCGTTGTCAGTTCCAACTTGAGTCGGCTCATAATAATAGGCTTCGTCCGTGTCGGCAATTTGTTTTCTGTCGTTTTTGCCCCATGCCCAAAGTGTTCCGTCGGCTTTGATACCAGCTGCATGATAATAGCCGGTTGCTGCATCAATCCAGCGGTCAGTCCCCAATTGGAGCGGATAGGCAACATATTCGTAGTCAGGACCTTGACCGGTTACATAGTCCCAGTTTTTACCCCATGTCCAGAGTGTGCCGTCATTTTTGATGGCGCAATATGTAGAGGAGCGGCCCTTGATTTGTTTCCATTGCGTGTCGTCGTCGACTTTTGAAGGAGTATATACGCCGCCATACGTGCTTACGTTAGGTTGGCCGAGCTGACCGTAGGTATTAGAACCCCAAATCCAGAGTGTTCCGTCTTCCTGAATACCGGCAGAAGTAAAACTTGAAGCGCAAATGGCTTTCCACTTGGCATCGCCGATTTTTTCAAAAGTGCTGATGTCATAGTTGAATTCATAGTCACCGCATTTTCCGTTTCCTATTTGTCCGTACCCATTGGAGCCTGCTGCCCATAGATAGCCGTCTTTGTCAATGACCATCGTATGTGAACTTCCCGACATGTCTTTCCATTCGGAATTTACTACTTGTGCCTGTCCTTGTGCAGCAAAGAGTGCGGCAACTGATAAAATTGTAATAGTTCTTTTCATAACTTATAAATATATGTTAGCACTGTTATGTGACAAATTGTATATTCTAATGTTGTTTTTCGTTTCGATTTGTTACCCACAAATGTATAAAACTAAACAAATTAAAACATCTGAAATGTCACGAAAAGCAGGGACATTGAGGTGGAAAAAAAGGGACATTTTTCCTATAATGTTGACAGATAGCTAAATAGCGAACTCGTGTCATCGAGGTGCATTTTGGCAGAAATTCGTTGTTTCCTCTTTTTGCACGCTTCGATGGTAATGTTGAGGAGCGAAGCAATTTCTTTGGTATTGAGTCCCATGTAGGTGTAGGCAATGAATCGGAGGTCATTTGCGTTGAGATCGGGGTGCTTTTCTCTCAATGATGCCATAAATGCGGAGTTGACTTCTTCAAAGTAGGTGAGGAAGTTTTCCATTTCGGTATCGTTGCGCAACTGGCTTTTCAGTTTCAGCAGGTACTGGTTGTAGGCCGCATTGTGGTTGACAGAGTCAATTTTCGACAGAAAGTCGAGCGTTTCTTTTATCAGGTCATTCCGGCTGGAAAGGTGCAGGGCTTTCGCTGTCAGCTCCCGGTTTTTAGTCTCGATTTGGTCGTAGAGTTCCGATTTCTCAATGCGGGCCTTCATTTCCCGTTCCTTCAACTGGTTTTCCAGAATAATCTTTTTATTTTGGGCGTCCTCCAGTTCCAGTTCAACGATTTTCTGCTGTTGTTCCGCCATTTTGCGTTTCTGCTTGTTTTTGCCGATTTGCATTCTCAGTACCCAGATGACGATGACAATCAGGATGGCAAATGCCGTAAAAATCCAGCGTTCGAATTTGATGGCCACTTGCTGTTCCATCAATTTTGTCTGGGAATCGAGCAGGTCAAGCTTGATCTTGCTGTTTTCATAAAACAGATGGTTTCGGTTGCTTTGCAATGAATCCTTGATTTGCATGGCGGAATCAAGATAGGTAATCGACTGTTCGAAAAGGCGCGCTTTCTGATAGATGGCAGAGATGTGGCTATAGACTGATGCCTTGAATTTCAAATCGTTGGAAGCCAGCGCTCTCTTTGCAAACGCTGCTGCCGCCTGTGTCTTTCTCTCATGTTCGGCGATGTTGGAATAGTCCAGCATCATGCTATAGTAGGTGTGAGGGTCTTCGGTTGGAGTCAACTGTGGCTGTATTTCGTCCAATATTGACTTCGCTTCATCGTATTTCTTGTTGGCAATCAGTATGTTTGCCTTATTCTCTTTAGCCATGAGCCGTTGGCTCACTTCCGCTTTCGGCAGAATGGTAATGGATTCATCGATAAATTGTTCGGCAACAGGCAGATTACCGTTTATTTGGTTGATTTTTGACAAGTTGATGGCTGTAGCCCCTCGTAGGAGAGAGTCGTTGTGTTCCGTTGCGTAGTCGTAGATTTTTTGGAACGACACGGCTGCCTTGTCATACTGCTCTTCTTCGCAGTAGAGCACGGCCATATTGTTGAGAGCCTTGAGAGTATATTCCGGCGGCAGATTCTTTTCGGCAAAATTGTAGAGTTCGATAATCATGTTCAGCGACTCGTTGAAATTGTACATTTCGTAGTAGCTCTTTGCCAATTGGTTGACGGCATTGAAATGTTGTTCGTTCCAATTGTTTTCGTCTGCAATTTTTTTCGCTTCAGTGAGCATTTGTATGGCGTTCTGATATTGCTTTTCCCGCATGCACTGTCGGGCCGACATTATCAGAGAGTCGCACTGCTCTTTCGTTTGCGGTCCCCTTGTGCCGCAAGCTACCAGGAAAAACAGCGGAAGGAAGAATATGAACAGGCAGATTGTTGAGGGTAAGTGATTGTAGATTTTGTTCATTTTCATCTATTTTTGTCAAAAATACTATAAAAATAGAAATATTGAAAATAAAAATACGGGAAATGCATAAAATTAATTAGCATTTCCCGTCGGTCTTGTGTATTGTCGCCGGTAGTTTACAGGCCGCCGATGGTTTTCAGCAACTGGTTTCCAAGTCCAATCGTGTAGCCGTGGGATTCAAATACGACACGGTTGAAAGTGTCGGCAATGATGAATACCGGTAGCGGCGAATGTTTGGGCAACTTCATTTCCTGATAGATGGCGTTGCGGATCGTCTGCTCGTTGTCGATGCCGAACACTACGTTCGACGGAAGTCCCTTTATCGGTGCGGAACGGTATTTTTCGTAGGCTTTGCGGTCGGGGAAAAGCAGAATCATCTTGCGTCCCCATTTCTCAAGGTCGGCAGCTTTGGCGGCGATGTCCTTCAGGGCATGGTTGGTAGGCTCTTGTCCTACGCCCAGCACTCCGACGACGAAATATCCGCGGCCGGTGGTGAGCAGCACGGATGTCTCCTCTCCGGTTTCAGCCAGTGTAAACCGCGATTCGGAATCGAAATTGCCGATTACGCGGATGGCTTCCGTATTGTCGCGCATGACGAGCGGTGTTTCCGTCAACTTTCCGGCTTCCACGTTGAAGGTTGAAATTTGTGCAAGCACGCTGCCGTTGGCAAGACGTGTGCCGGTGGTGAGCAGGTAGTAGCCGCATTCCACTTCCGAAGGCTTCTTGAAAATATTGCTCCAGGGTTCAAAGTCGGGATATTGGAGGAGACGGAAAGTTTGTCCGTCGTTGACCGACAGCGTATAGTGGCGGTAATACTCGGGATCGGCCAGGCGCGGAATCGCTTTGTAGTTCAGTTGAAGCTGTCCTGTTTCGTAGGTTTCGGAGTGGGAGAATTGTCGGACAAACACATCCTTGTCCTCAAAACGGTAGAATACGTTGCCCGTGACATTGTCCACCCAGGTCGGTATGCCCATAGAGCGGGAGAGGGCCACATAGAACACTACCAGCGAATTGCTGTCGGCCACGCGGCTCTGCCAAACGCCTTCCGGAGAAATTATCGTGTTGACGGTACAGAGGTCGTCGTTGACCGTTATGTTGTCGACACACCATTGGGCCACTTCCCAGGGGAAGTCGTGGAACCGTTTGGCCTGTTCAGGGGTTATTTCCTTTTTGAAGAAAGAACGGTAGTCTGTCAGCATTTCGTCTTTGACACGCGGTGCCAGTACTGCGACGGAATCCGCATGAATGTCCGTATTGTACAGGTGGTCGTCAAGCACCTGTTGCGGTGTGTCGCGAAGGTCCTTTTCCGAAAGTGTGGCAAGCAGTTGCAGCGCACGTTCCTTATAGCCTCTCTTGGCCGCAGTGCGCAGGTAGTTCATGATTTCCTTCCAGTTGCCGCGAGAGCCGATGATATACGGACTGATGCTCTGGGCGTCGATGCCTGTCTGAAGGGCGAATTTTTCGATGGCAACACTGTCTGGGAATGTGGCAATGTAGGCGTTGCGGATAGAGTCTTCCTGATGGAAACGACGGTCGTTTTCGGCACGCTGTTCCGGCGTAACTTCTGGCAAATTGGCTTTTTCAGCCGGCGGAACAATGTCGAATGTTTCTGTGAACACGTCACCTATATGGTGGTTAAGCATGACCTTGACAGCCGTGTCTTTACCAAAAGAAATCTTTTTCCAACCAAATCTGTTGTTTTTTGAGGCAAATACCACCATGTCGCCCAGTCCGGCCGACAGGTGGGCTTTCCCTTGGGCGTTGGTTTCCTTGCGCGAAACCGTATAGAATTCCGCATAGTTATAGAGCTTGAATTCGATGTTGGCTTCCGGTATGAATTTTCCGGTGGAATCCACAACTTCGACAGTGACGGGTGCGTTGTCGGCATAGTTGGAGATGACGTTGATTTCCGTATAGTTGGCCGTGGTTTTCATTATGTCTTCTGGGCCTTCGTAGTAGCCGAACACCTTTGTGTGCATCAGCATTCCGCGGCTGGCGGGAGCGTTGAACCATCCGAGGTTAAGGACCGGTTCCGGCTCACAGGCACCGAGAAAATACCATTTGCCGTCGACCCAGGCTTCAACCCATGCGTGATTGTCGTCGGTATGCGCCCAGCGCGGTGTGTAGACCTGACGTGCCGGAATGCCTACCGAACGGAGGGCAGCCACCAGCAGTGTGGATTCTTCCCCGCAACGGCCATAGCCGGTTTTGACGGTGGAAAGCGGTGAGCTGGTCCGTGCATCAGTAGGCTGGTAGTTGGCCTTTTCGTGGCACCAGTGGTTCACTTCCAGCACGGCGTCGTACATCGACAGGTCCTTGATGCGCGGCATCAGTTCGTCGTGGAACACCATGCGTGCGCTGTCGAGATTCTCATTGTTCACGCGTACCGGCAGCACAAAGTGGTAGAATACCTCCTCGGGAATCTTGTCGCCCCAATCCGTTTCGTCGCGGGTGGCAAACGAACTGCGCACATTTTCCAGATAGAATTCACCGCTGTAGTCGGTGATGTCGCCTATGGGCATGTAGGCATAGAGAAAGGTCATGGCTTTCCGTTCGTCGGAATTCATTTTCGCGTCGAAAATGGCGAAAAGATTGCCTTCGGGAAGTTGCGTTTTCTTGTATTCAAAATCGCTGTTTACCCGCTCCCAGAAAGGGGTTGTCTTGCTGCAGGCGGCAAGCAGCAGCGGCAATAGCAGAATTGCAAATAACTTTTTCATATCAGCAGTTTAAAAGGTTAATTCAATGATTCTGTCAATGTCTTTTGGCACATTGCCCAACCGCACAACGATTCCTTCGCCTTTCACTTTGTCGAACTTTACAGTTTCACTGTTGTTCAGGCATCGTGCGGATTTCACGGTTTCCGTCACCGGCAGGAACAGGGCGTTGTCGGCGAGTTCGAGAATATGTACATAGAGTTTGTTGTCCTTGCGTGTGGTCACGCCCCACGGATGTGGCGGAATCTCTCCGCCTCGTGTCCCATAGATGCTTTCACCGTATTTTCCAAGCCATTCTCCCATTTCTCGCAGCCGTTCGACAGCCTGTTCCGGCAGTCGCCCGTCGGGTTGTGGGCCGATGTTCAGCAGAAGATTGCCACTGCGTCCGGCGGCACGCACTAGATAGCGGACGAGTTCGGCGGTGGGCTTGTAGTTGAGGTCCGTGATTTTATATCCCCACATTCCGTTCATCGTCTCGCAAGTTTCCAGCGGCAACCGGCTGATGGCCTGTCCCGACAGTCCGGCCGTGTTTTCACCCGGCAGGTCGCGCTCAAAGATTTGGATGTCTTCCCCTTCAAACGGTTCGAGGTGATGGTTGTTGCCGACAAGACATGCCGGCTGCAGCCCGTGAATATGGTCGTAAAGTCCACGCAGTTTCCAGTCGAAATCCGGATTCTGGTCCTGGTCCCACACTCCGTCAAACCAGATGGCTCCTATTTCTCCGTAGCCGGTCAGCAGTTCCGTCAGTTGGTTTTTCATGAATTCGTAGTAGTGCGGGTAGCTGATGGCTGTACCCGGTCGGCCGGTACCCCGACCGGTGCGGCCTCGCGGCGCATCGTCGCGCCACCAGTCGATGAGCGAATAGTAGAGGTGCAGTTTAATGTCCTGCCGTTGGCACTCGTCGGCAAGCTGGCGGACTACATCCTTTCCGTAAGGAGTGGCGTCAACGATGTTGTAGTCGGACTGGTCCGTGTCCCACATGGAGAATCCTTCGTGGTGGCGAGATGTGAAGCAGATGTATTTTGCTCCGGAGCCTTTGATGGCATCCACCCATTCTTTGGCGTTGAAGTTGTGGGGATAGAAGGCGTCAGCAAGTTTTTCGTATTCCTTGTAATGGATGTTTTTGTTGGTCATCGTCCATTCACCTGTGGCAAGCATGGCATAGAGTCCCCAGTGGATAAATATTCCGAATTTGGCATCCTGAAATTCTGTCCGGGCCCGGAGGTTGGATTCCGTCGGCGTGTAGGGCGCTTGCGCCTGCATGTTGAACAGGAGGGCTAATGCGGCAGTGATGAGGAATAGTTTCTTCATTTTGCGGATTTTAATGGTTTTTATGTTTTTAAATGGTAACAATACAAAATTAATAAAATCGCTTTCAATGGCAAACTACTGACTGAAAAAAAGAAAAAAGGCTGCCAATTCTCTTCCGAACGGCAGCCTTGTATCATAAAGTGGCGTGAGAATTATTTCTTGTTTGCAAGCATGTACATCGCAATCTGTACGGCGTTGAGGGCGGCGCCTTTCTTGATTTGGTCGCCTACAACCCAGAACGAGAGACCATTTTCATTGGTGAGGTCCTTGCGGATGCGTCCTACGTATACAGGGTCCTGGTTGGCCACGAAGAGCGGCATCGGGTATTCCTTTTTTGCAGGATTGTCGACCACGACAACGCCTTTGGCCTTGCTGAAGGCTTCGCGGGCTTCTTCCACGCTTATCGGACGTTCCGTTTCCACCCAGATGGCTTCGCTGTGGGCGCGCATTACCGGTACGCGCACGCAGGTTGCGCTGACGTTCAGCTTCGGAGCGTGCATGATTTTTTTCGTTTCGTTGTACATCTTCATTTCCTCTTTCGTATATCCGTTGTCCATGAATACGTCGATGTGAGGAATAACATTGAATGCCAGCTGATAGGCGAATTTTTCAACCGTCGGTTCCTTGCCTTCGGCCAGTTCCTTGTATTGGTTGACCAGTTCGTCCATGGCAGCCGCACCTGCACCGCTGGCAGCCTGATAGCTGGCGACGTGTACCGACTTGATGGGCGAAAGGTCGTTGATGGCCTTCAATGCCACTACCATCTGAATGGTCGTGCAGTTAGGATTGGCAATGATGTGGCGGGGAGCGTTGAAGGCATCGTCGCCGTTCACCTCCGGAACAACCAAAGGAACATCGTCGTCCATGCGGAATGCGCTGGAGTTGTCAATCATGATGGTTCCGTATTTAGTGATGGTGTCCGCAAATTCTTTCGAAGTGCCTGCGCCGGCTGATGTGAATGCTATGTCGACGCCTTTGAAATCATCGTTGTGGCAGAGTTCTTTCACCACGTAATCTTTGCCTTTGAACGTGTATGTTCGTCCGGCACTGCGTTTAGAGCCGAAAAGCATCAGATCATCGACAGGAAAATTCTGTTCATCCAGAACGCGCAGGAATTCTTGTCCTACGGCACCGCTGGCACCAACAATAGCTACTTTCATTTTTTATCAGTTTTACGTTATATCTTTTAATTAAATGAATAAGATTGGTTGCAAAAGTACAAATATTTATAGGAATACGCTAACAAAAGTCATGAATATTTGTCGTTTTTTGTAAAAAAGTTGCAGAAATATGGGTTTTCGTCGTTTCAAAGTGAAAAATGAACGGAGAATTGGGATTTCTTGATTTTTTCTTGCCTGCTTTTTTCGTTTTTATTGCCAAAATTTGTAAATTTGCTTATGTCTACTGCAATGCGTATCCTACGGTTAGCCATGCGGGGGCATTTTGGTATGTAACTGACAAATACAGTTTGATTGAATGGATACACTTTTCGACATCACTTTCCCGATAACCGATCCCACATGGATTTTCTTTCTTGTGCTTTGCATCATTCTGTTGGCTCCTATTGTGCTCGGAAAGTTCAATATTCCGCATATCATCGGAATGATTTTCGCCGGCGTGATTGTCGGGGAGCACGGGTTGAACATTCTTGCCCGCGACAGCAGCTTTGAGCTTTTCGGTCAGGTGGGGCTGTTCTATATCATGTTCCTTGCCGGATTGGAAATGAACATGGAGAATTTCAAGAGCATTCGTGGAAAGGCGGTCACGCTCGGACTTATGGCTTTTATCGTGCCGATGGTGCTGGGATTTCTCAGCAACGTGTATGTGTTGAAATACAGTGTCCTGACTTCTTTGCTTTTGGCGAGTATGTATGCCTCGCATACGCTGGTTGCCTATCCGATAGTCATACGCTACGGCATTTCGCGCCATCGAAGTGTGAGTATTGCCGTCGGTGCCACGGCGGTGACCGACACGCTGACGCTTCTCGTGCTTGCCATTATCGGCGGCATGTTCAAGGGAGAGGAGGCCGGTTCGCTGGGGTGGCTGTGGCTTATTATTAATGTAATGCTTGTCGGCGGTGCGATTGTCTATCTGTTCCCACGTATCGGCCGGTGGTTTTTCCGTCAGTACAGCAATGGGGTGGTGCTGTTTATCTTCGTTCTTGCCATGGTGTTTATGGCAGCCGGACTGATGGAGCTTATCGGTATGGAAGGCATTTTGGGAGCCTTTCTTGCCGGACTGGTGCTGAACCGTCTGATTCCGCGCGTATCTCCGCTGATGCATCATCTTGAATTTGTCGGTAATGCCCTGTTCATCCCTTATTTCCTGATTGGGGTGGGGATGCTGATTGACGTGCGTGTATTCTTTGGCCATGTCGAATCGATGAAGGTGGCCGGCGTGATGATAGTGATGGCCCTTCTCACCAAATGGATTGCGGCGTTTCTGACACAGAAGATATGCCGGTTGGAAAAGGTGGAGCGTGAATTGATTTTCGGACTGAGCAATGCCCAGGCTGCTGCCACGTTGGCGGCTGTGTTGGTGGGCTACAATATTACGCTCGACAATGGCGAGCGCCTGCTGAACGACGATGTGCTGAACGGTACCATCGTGCTGATTCTTGTCACCTGCGTTGTCAGCTCGTTCATGACCGAGCGTGCGGCTAAGCGGCTGGCGATGGCTGAGGCCGACAAGTCGGAGGACGAGGACTTGACGCAGAAGGATGAAAAGGAACGGATTCTGATTTCGTTGGGTAATCCTGAAACCATCAATTATCTGGTAAGCCTTGCACTGGTGATACGCGATAGCCGGCAGAAAAACAATCTGTATGCACTGAACGTGATAAACGACAGCAATACCCACTCCCGCATCCGACAGGGAAAGATGTCGCTCGAAAAGGCGGGCAGGATTGCCAGTGCCGTCGATGTCCCCTTGCAGCTGCTGAGCCGTTATGACTTGAACATTGCTTCCGGCATCGTGCATACGCAGAAGGAAATTGAAGCGACCGACGTGATTGTCGGTCTGCACCGCAAGTCGAACATAATCGATTCGTTTCTCGGAAACCTGACGGAAACCTTGCTGACGGAAATCAGCCGGGAGATAATCGTGGTGAAAATGCTGATGCCGCTCAATACGATTCGCCGCATTGTAGTGGCTGTGCCGCCGAATGCCGAATATGAAAGCGGTTTTGCAAAATGGGTAAGACAGATGGGCAAGCTGAGCAGCGAACTTGGCTGCCGCATCTATTTCCATGCCGCTGCGCAGACGCTGGAGTATATCGGCCGGCTGTTGGGCACGAAGGCTGCTTCCGACATGGTGCGGCTGAACCGAATGGACAGTTGGGACGATCTCCTGTTGCTGTCGACGGAAGTGAACTACGACCATCTGCTGGTGATTGTCAGCGCCCGTCGTGGTACGATGTCGTACTTGAGTTCATTCGAGCATCTGGCGTCCCAGATCAGTCACTATTTTGCCAATACCAGTCTTATGGTGGTATATCCCGACCAACTGGGCGAAGGTCATGAGCTTCCGGCGATTGCCAATCCGCTTTCGGGCTCCGTCAATCCGCGAATACCGGTGGTATATGAGCATGTCAAGAAGCAGTGGCGCGTTTTCAGAAAGTGGTGGGGAAAGAAGAGCGGCAACTGATGGTTGCCCTGACTCCGTTTTGCGGAGCTGTAGAAATACGACAAGGGCGGTGCATGTGGCTATCCTGCACCGCCCTTGTTGCGTAATTCTTGCCAAGTGGTTTATTTGTAGTTGTCGGCAATGTTGTAGATGGAATAGAATATTTCCTTGTCGACTTCGCTCAACTCAATGTTGCGGCGAGCCATCACGCGCTTCGCAATGTCGAAGAATTTTGCCATCGGCACGTCGGTATATCCGGCTACACTGCCTTCAGAAAACGAGGCCACGAAATTGCGCGGGAAACCGGCTCCGTGGACATTTACACCGACACCGATGACGGTGGCCGTGTTGAACATGCAGTTGATGCCCGCCTTCGAGTGGTCGCCCATAATCAGACCGCAGAACTGGAGTCCCGTTTTCACGAAGCGGTGGGCGCGGTAGTTCCACAGTTTGATTTCCGTATAGTCGTTTTTCAGGTTCGAGGCATTTGTTCCGGCTCCGAGGTTACACCATTCGCCGATGACGGCATTGCCGAGGAATCCGTCGTGCGCCTTGTTGCTGTAGCCAATCATCACTACGTTGTTCAGTTCTCCTCCCACTTTGCAGTACGGGCCGAGAGTGGTGGCTCCATAGATTTTAGCCCCCATGTTCACGAAGCAGTGTTCGGCGGCGGCAAACGGGGCACGGATGCAGGCACCTTCCATGACGGTGCTGTCTTTACCTATATATATAGGACCGTTTGTCGTGTTGAACGTGGCGGCTTCCACCCAGGCACCTTCCTCGATGAAAATTGTAGGTGTTCCGTCGGGGAAGTGGGTAGGTCCGACAACGGTGCAGGTCTTGCTGAGCGGCTGTGACTCGCGTCCTGCCACAACGAGCGGATAGTCGGCGGCCATGGCACGGTCATTGTAGAGAAATATGTCGTACAGCTGGTGGATGCCGAAAACGTCGCCCTCGTAGTTCACTTTCTTTGTGAAATTGTGGTTTTCGAAGTCGGCAAAGGTTCCGCAGTAGCCCAGCAGGGTGTCGTCAGCGATAAGAGCCTCGCCCGACTGTAGCGCCAGCAGTGCGGCTGTCAGTTGGGGGTCAGGGCAGATGTTGCCGGCTATGAAAAGATTGTCGGCAGCCTCCGTCATCGGAAATTTCGCGCGCAGGTAGTCCTTCGTCAGGTAGGAGAATGTTGCCTGCGGCAGGTATTTCCCCCATTTTTCGCGTATGGTGAGGATGCCGAAGCGAATGTCGGCAAGCGGTCGTGTATAGGAAATCGGGAGCAAATCGGTCCACGTATCCTTGTCGTCGAAAAAAATGACGTTCAGTTGTTCCATATCTTCAGTGTATTTGATTTTCAAAGGTAGTAAATTGTTTCAAGAATTGAGTCCATTTTCCCGGCAATCTTGCCCGAAGGGCTGGAATGTGTTATACAACATAGTTAAAAATAAATAATATATCTATATTTATTGTTAAATAATATAATACATGGGTGCATAAAAACCGCATAAAATCGGCAAAATGGCTCATTACTATATAAGAAGTGACTAAAAACATTTGGCAGATAGGAATTTAGTGTGTATCTTTGCAACGCTTTTCGGATAGGCATCCGAGTGGTTTAGCAACGCCTTTAAAATCAGGGGCAAGAAGTGTCAATACCATAAAGATGTAAGTCCGTCAAAAACGAAACATTAGATTTAATTAATAGTAATAAACAAAAAGAACTAAGATGCCTACAATTCAGCAATTAGTAAGAAAAGGACGTGCAGCATTGGAAGACAAGAGCAAGTCACCGGCATTGGACAGCTGTCCGCAACGCCGTGGTGTTTGCGTCCGTGTTTACACAACAACTCCTAAGAAACCTAATTCGGCAATGCGTAAAGTTGCCCGTGTGAGATTGACTAACGGTAAAGAGGTGAACTCTTATATCCCGGGTGAAGGTCACAACTTGCAAGAACACTCAATCGTAATGGTACGTGGCGGTCGTGTTAAGGACCTCCCAGGTGTACGTTACCACATTGTCAGAGGTACATTGGATACTGCAGGAGTTGCAGGAAGAACACAGCGTCGTTCAAAATACGGTGCAAAACGTCCAAAACCAGGAGCTGCTCCAGCTGCAAAGGGTAAGAAGTAATAACCCCCGAGCACAAACGCAGAGAGATAAACAAAACAAGTTTAAACTTAGTTTTTGTTTATTGGATTGAAAAATTCGGCGGAGTAAACAGCATAAGAGTAGGCTGTTGAAGATGCTAAAAGCAACCAAACGAACAAAAACAAATTTGATTAAAAAATGAGAAAGGCTAAACCTAAAAAAAGAATTGTGTTGCCGGATCCAGTATTCGGTGATACTCGTGTTTCAAAATTTGTGAACCACTTGATGTATGACGGAAAGAAAAACACCGCTTACACCATTTTCTATACAGCACTTGAGACTGTGAAGTCTAAAATGCCGAACGAAGAAAAAACAGCGCTCGAAATCTGGAAAAAGGCGTTGGAAAACATCACTCCTCAAGTAGAGGTTAAATCACGTCGTGTGGGTGGAGCGACATTCCAAGTTCCTACTGAAATCCGCCCGGATCGTAAGGAATCTATTTCAATGAAAAATCTAATCAATTTCGCACGCAAGCGCGGTGGCAAGACCATGAGCGACAAACTTGCTGCAGAAATCGTAGACGCATTCAACGAACAGGGCGGCGCATTCAAGCGTAAGGAAGATATGCACCGTATGGCTGAAGCTAACCGTGCATTCGCTCACTTTAGATTTTAATTTCATAAAATAGAGTTTTACAATGGCTAATAATGACGATAAACTTAAACTGACGAGAAATATCGGTATCATGGCTCACATCGATGCCGGTAAGACTACAACGTCAGAACGTATCCTGTACTACACAGGTTTGACTCACAAAATTGGTGAGGTGCACGATGGCGCCGCAACAATGGACTGGATGGAACAAGAACAGGAACGTGGTATTACAATTACATCAGCTGCTACTACTACTTACTGGAACTATGCCGGCAACAAGTATAAAATCAACTTGATTGACACTCCGGGACACGTTGACTTCACTGTTGAAGTAGAGCGTTCACTCCGTGTCCTTGACGGTGCTGTTGCTACATTCTGTGCAGTAGGTGGTGTTGAGCCTCAGTCTGAAACTGTATGGCGTCAGGCTGACAAATATAATGTGCCTCGTATCGGTTACGTGAACAAGATGGACCGTTCGGGTGCCAACTTCTTTGAAGTAGTTCGCCAGGTGCGCGACGTGCTCGGTGCTCACCCGGTAGCTATTCAGGTTCCAATCGGTGCTGAAGAAACTTTCAAGGGCGTTGTTGACCTTATTACAATGAAGGCTTTGTTCTGGCACGATGAAACAATGGGTGCTGAATACAGCGCTGAAGAAATTCCTGCTTCATTGAAGGACGAATGCGAAACAATGCGTGACAAGATGCTCGAAACAATCGCTGAGTTCGACGACAACTTGATGACTAAATATTTCGACGATCCTTCGACGATCACTGAAGACGAAATCCGTGCTGTGCTCCGTAAGGCTACATTGTCAATGGATATCGTTCCGATGATTTGCGGTTCTTCATTTAAGAACAAGGGTGTTCAATGTCTGTTGGATGCTGTTTGTGCTTACTTGGCAAGCCCGCTCGATGCAGGTGCCGTTGTAGGCCACGCTGTAGGTGATCCTAACAAGGAAGAAAAACGCGAACCGTCGTCAAGCGAACCGATGAGTGCATTGGCATTCAAGATCGCTACTGACCCGTATGTAGGCCGTCTTTGCTTCTTCCGCGTATACTCTGGTCAAATCGACGCAGGTAGCTACGTGTTCAACAGCCGTTCAGGCAAGAAGGAACGTATCTCCCGTCTGTTCCAGATGCACTCAAACAAGCAGAACCCGAAAGATTTCATCGGCTGCGGTGATATCGGTGCAGGTGTAGGTTTCAAGGATATCCGTACTGGTGATACTCTTTGCGACGAAGCTCACCCGATCGTACTCGAAGCTATGGACTTCCCTGATCCGGTTATCGGTATCGCAGTTGAGCCGAAGACTCAGAAAGACCTCGACAAACTTGGCGTCGGCTTGCAGAAACTTGCAGAAGAAGACCCGACATTCCGCGTTCAGACAAACGAAGAAACTGGTCAAACAGTTATCAGCGGTATGGGTGAACTTCACCTCGATATCATCCTCGACCGTCTGCGTCGTGAATTCAAGGTTGAATGTAACCATGGCCGTCCTCAAGTAACCTATAAGGAAGCTATCACTAAGCCGGTAGAACTTCGCGAAGTGTTCAAGAAGCAGACTGGTGGTCGTGGTAAGTTTGCCGACATCATCGTTCGCGTTGAACCGGTTGACGAAGGCTTCGAAGGCAGCTTGCAGTTCATCGACGAAGTGAAGGGCGGTAACATTCCTAAGGAATTCATCCCGTCAATCCAGAAAGGTTTCCAGACAGCTATGAAGAACGGTGTTCTTGCCGGCTTCCCGGTAGAACAGTTGAAAGTGACTGTAATCGACGGTTCTTTCCACCCGGTTGACTCTGACCAGTTGTCATTCGAACTCTGTGCTATCCAGGCATTCAAGAAAGCTTGCGAAAAGGCAGGTCCGGTTTTGATGGAACCGATCATGAAGATTGAAGTCGTTACTCCGGAAGAAAGCATGGGTGACGTTATCTCCGACTTGAACAAGCGTCGTGGCCAGGTAGAAGGCATGGAAACAAGCCGCAGCGGTGCACGTATCGTTAAGGCACAAGCTCCTCTTGCTGAAATGTTCGGTTATGTAACAGCATTGCGTACCATCACATCAGGTCGTGCAACTTCAACAATGTCATTCTCTCACTATGCTGAAGTAGGCTCTTCAATCGCTAAGCAGGTATTGACAGAGCGTCAAGGTAGAGTGGATTTATTGAAATAATTTTTATTAAAACAATATGAGCCAAAAAATCAGAATTAAGCTAAAATCTTACGATCACAACTTGGTTGACAAGTCAGCTGAGAAGATTGTAAAGGCAGTGAAGGCTACAGGTGCTGTTGTATGCGGCCCAATTCCATTGCCAACTCACAAGAAAATTTTCACAGTCAACCGTTCGACTTTCGTAAACAAGAAGTCGCGTGAGCAATTCCAATTGTCATCGTTCAAGAGACTTATCGACATCTACAGCTCAACAGCTAAGACTATCGATGCTCTCATGAAGCTTGAATTGCCGAGCGGTGTTGATGTTGACATCAAGGCGTAAGTTAGTTTTAAATCAGAAATTAAATTAAATTTTTAGAGAAATGCCAGGATTATTAGGAAAGAAAATCGGAATGACATCCGTATTCAGTGCCGACGGTAAGAATGTGCCGTGCACTGTTATCGAAGTAGGTCCTTGTGTTGTTACTCAAGTAAAGACAGTTGAAAAAGACGGTTATGCTGCATTGCAGTTGGGCTTCGAAGACAAGAAAGAGAAGCACACGAACAAGGCAGAAGCCGGCATGTTCAAGAAAGCAGGCGTAACACCCAAGAGACACTTGGCCGAGTTCAAAGGTTTTGATGATAGCTACAAGCTTGGAGATGAATTGACAGTTGCCCTTTTCGAAGGCACAGAATTTGTTGATATCATCGGCGTATCGAAAGGTAAAGGATATCAAGGTGTAGTTAAGCGTCACGGCTTCGGTGGAGTAGGTCAGTCAACTCACGGTCAGCACAACCGTTTGCGTGCTCCGGGTTCTATCGGTGCTTGTTCTTACCCTGCAAAAGTATTCAAGGGAATGCGTATGGCAGGTCAGACTGGTAACGAGCGTGTGACTGTCCAAAACCTCAAAGTGTTAAAGGTAATTCCGGAACACAACGTATTGATGATCAAAGGTTCAATTCCGGGAAGCAAAGGTTCAATCGTTTTAATTGAAAAATAATGGAAGTTGCAGTATATAACATTAAAGGAGAAGATACCGGACGCAAAGTAACGCTGAACGACAGCGTATTTGGCATCGAGCCGAACGAACACGTCGTATATCTTGATGTAAAGCAATATATGGCAAACCAGCGTCAAGGTACGCACAAGTCAAAAGAAAGAAGCGAAATTGCCGGAAGTACACGCAAGTTGCACAAGCAAAAAGGCGGTGGCGGCGCTCGTATCGGTGATATCAAGTCTCCGGTATTGGTAGGCGGTGGCCGTATCTTTGGTCCGCGTCCACGCAATTACGATTTCAAGCTCAACAAGAAAGTGAAACAACTCGCTCGCAAGTCTGCATTGTCTTACAAGGCTCAGGAGAATCAGATTATCGTAGTTGAAGATTTCACCTTTGAAGCTCCGAAAACTAAAGAATTCGTAAATTTTGCTAAAAATATCAAAGTTGCTGATAAAAAGGCAGTTTTGGTTTTAGCAGGTCAAAATAAAAATGTATTTTTGTCTGCTCGCAATTTGCCCAATGTGGAAATTGTAACTGCTTCGGACCTAAATACTTACAAAATTCTTGACAACAAGTCTTTGGTTTTGAGCGAAAGCAGCGTAGCTGTGATTAATAACTTTTAACTAATAGGAGGTATAAAAAATGGAAATAATGATCAAACCGGTAGTTACCGAAAAGGCAACAGCGATCAGCGAAAAGCTCAATCGCTATACGTTCCGCGTATCTCCTGAGGCTAACAAGGCTCAAATCAAAAATCTTGTTCAAAGTCTGTATGGAGTAAAGGTGGTTGACGTAACTACAATGAACTACGACGGCAAGAAAAAGTCACGTTACACAAAAGCCGGCCTTATCAACGGTAAGGTGGCAGCTTTCAAGAAAGCGCTCGTGACTGTAGCAGAAGGTGAAACTATAGATTTTTATAGCAATATTTAATAGAAAAAATGGCAGTAAGAAAATTAAAGCCCACAACACCGGGGCAGAGACACAAAGTTATTGGTGTATTCGATGAAATCACTGCAAGTACACCAGAGAAATCTCTTACAGTCGGTAAAAAATCTACAGGCGGACGCAACGCTGAAGGTCATCGCACGACACGCTATGTCGGCGGTTTGGCCACAAGCGTAAATATCGTCTGATCGACTTCAAGAGAACAAAAGACGGTGTGCCGGCGACAGTAAAATCAATCGAGTACGATCCGAACCGTTCGGCTCGTATCGCATTGCTCTATTACGTTGATGGTTCAAAGGCGTACATAATTGCACCCAACGGTTTGCAAGTTGGCGCTACAGTTATGAGTGGGGAGAACGCCGCACCTGAGGTGGGGAACGCTCTTCCACTAAGCAAAATACCTGTTGGTACTTTAATTCATAACATTGAATTGCGTCCTGGTCAGGGAGCCTTCATGGTTCGTTCGGCCGGTACGTTTGCACAGCTGACTTCTCGCGACGGCGACTACGCAATCGTTAAGTTGCCTTCAGGAGAAACTCGTAAAATTTTGGCTACTTGTAAAGCTACAGTTGGTGTAGTTGGCAACTCTGACCACGCATTGGAACGCTCTGGTAAGGCCGGCCGTTCTCGCTGGTTGGGTCTTCGTCCTCGCAACCGTGGTGTTGTTATGAACCCGGTTGATCACCCGATGGGTGGTGGTGAAGGACGTGCTTCCGGAGGTCACCCACGTTCACGTAAAGGCTTGTATGCTAAGGGTCTTAAGACACGTGCACCTAAGAAGCATTCTTCAAAGTATATTATTGAAAGAAGAAAAAAGTAAACTAACTAATTAGTAGATTTATGAGTCGATCATTAAAAAAGGGCCCATACATTAGCGTTAAGCTTGACAAGAAGGTGGCAGCAATGGAAGCAACTGGCAAGAAGTCTGTAATCAAGACTTGGTCGCGTGCTTCAATGATTGCTCCGGAATTTGTAGGTCACACTTTCGCTGTGCACAATGGAAATAAATTTATCCCGGTATATGTTACTGAAAACATGGTAGGTCACAAATTGGGCGAATTCGCTCCGACACGTATCTTCCGTGGCCATGCTGGTAACAAGAAAAAATAATGGGCAGGGATAACAGTTTTTTAGAAATAAAAAAGAATTAAATACAATGGGTGTAAGAAAAAGAAACTCAGCCGAAAAAATAAAAGAAGCTCAAAAGGCTTTGTGTGGCGCAAAGCTCCGCAACGTGCCTTCTTCTCCCCGTAAAATGCGCTTGGTAGCTGACATGGTACGCGGTATGGAGGTGTTCAAAGCATTGGGCGTTCTCAAGTTCTCAAATAAGGAAGCTGCTGCTAAAGTTGAAAAGCTGCTTCGCTCGGCAATCGCCAACTGGGAACAAAAAAACGAGCGTAAAGCTGAAAACGGAGAGTTGTACATTAACACAATCTTTGTAGATTGCGCTCCGATGTTGAAGCGTTTACGCACAGCTCCTCAAGGTAGAGGATACAGAATCCGTAAACGTTCAAACCACGTTACATTGTTCATCGGTACTAAAGATAATAACGCTAAAAAGGAAGCATAGGAAATGGGACAGAAAGTAAATCCAATAAGCAATCGCTTAGGCATCATCAGAGGTTGGGATTCTAACTGGATCGGAAAAGATGGTGGTAGAAATTACGGTGATTATTTGCTTGAGGACTCAAAGATCCGTAAGTATCTTAATGCTCGCCTGGCAAAAGCAAGTGTATCTCGTATCGTTATTGAAAGAACTCTCAAGCTTATCACAATCACCGTATGCACATCGCGTCCGGGCTTGATCATCGGTAAGGGCGGTCAGGAAGTTGACAAGCTGAAAGAAGAGTTGAAGAAGATCACTGACAAGGATGTTCAGATTAATATCTTCGAAGTTAAGCGTCCGGAATTGGATGCACAGATCGTAGCAAGCAATATCGCCCGTCAGATTGAAGGCAAAATCGCTTACCGTCGTGCCGTTAAGATGGCTATCGCATCCACTATGCGTGCCAACGCTGAAGGTATCAAGGTTCAAGTGAGCGGCCGTTTGAACGGTGCTGAAATGGCTCGTTCCGAAATGTTCAAAGAAGGACGTACTCCGCTACACACACTCCGCGCAGATATCGACTACGCTTTGGTTGAAGCTTTGACTAAGGTTGGTATCGTAGGTGTTAAAGTTTGGATTTGCCGCGGCGAAGTTTACGGCAAACGCGACTTGGCTCCTTCGTTCGTCAACAATTCAAAGGAAAACCGTGGAGGCAATAACGGTGGTGGCCGTGGCAAAAAAGGCGGCTTCCGTGAGAAGAACAAAAAATAATCTAACCGACTTGAAATTACAGAACAATGTTACAACCAAAGAAAACTAAATTCAGAAGACAACAAAAAGGCCGTATGAAGGGCTTGGCTCATCGCGGCAATCAGTTGGCTTTTGGTTCGTTCGGTATAAAGTCACTGGAATCTAAATGGATTACAGGCCGTCAGATTGAAGCGGCTCGTGTGGCAGTGACACGTTATATGCAACGTCAGGGTCAAATCTGGATTCGCATCTTCCCTGACAAACCAATCACTAAGAAGCCTGCTGAAGTGCGTATGGGTAAAGGTAAAGGTAACCCTGAAGGTTTCGTATTCCCTATTACTCCGGGACGTATCTTGATCGAAGTCGAAGGCGTTAGCTACGACGTTGCCAAGGAAGCATTGCGCTTGGCTGCACAGAAGCTGCCTGTGACTACTAAGTTTATCGTAAGACGTGATTATGATCCAACTCAAAATGTGTAATTAGGTTATGAAGAAGGAAGAAATCAAAGAACTTGGCACTAAGGAATTGCTTGAGCGCCTCGAAGTAGCAGAAAAGGAATATCTGCAGACAAAGATCAATCACTCTATTTCTCCCCTTGACAATCCCGCAAAGATTACACAGGACAGAAGAATGATTGCACGTATGAAGACAGAATTGCGTAAACGTGAACTTAACGAAAAATAATCCCAAGTAACATGGAAAAAAGAAATTTGAGAAAAGAAAGAGTTGGGGTTGTTTCCAGTAACAAGGGTGATAAGACAATCACTGTAGCTGTTAAGTGGAAGGAAAAACACCCGATTTACGGTAAGTTCGTCAACAAGACGAAAAAATACCACGCTCATGACGAAAAGAACGAGTGCCACGTAGGCGATACTGTTCGCTTGATGGAAACTCGCCCTTTGAGCAAAACTAAGAGATGGAGACTAGTAGAAATCATCGAAAAAGCTAAATAATAATGATACAGACTGAATCACGATTGACTGTTGCGGATAACAGCGGTGCTAAAGAAGCATTGTGTATCCACGTATTAGGAGGCACAGGTCGCAGATATGCTACGGTAGGTGACATCATTGTAGTTACGGTGAAGAGCGTCATCCCGTCATCTGATGTGAAGAAAGGAACTGTGTCTAAGGCAGTTGTTGTTAGAACAAAGAAGGAAATCCGTCGTCCGGACGGCAGCTACATTCGCTTCGACGACAACGCTTGTGTGTTATTGAATAATGCCGGTGAAATCCGCGGTAGCCGTATCTTCGGCCCAGTTGCCAGAGAGTTGCGTGCAACTAACATGAAGATTGTCTCATTGGCACCGGAAGTTCTTTAATCTCGAAAATTAAAAGAAATGAGCAAATTACATATCAAGAAAGGTGATACCGTTTACGTAAACGCCGGTAACGACAAGGGCAAGACGGGCCGTGTGCTTTCCGTTCTTGTTTCTAAGAACAAGGCTATTGTTGAAGGTATCAACGTGGTGTCAAAGAGCGCCAAACCAAGTGCAAAGCACCCGCAAGGTGGTATTATCAAAATGGAAGCGCCTGTTCATGTATCTAACTTGAATCTTCTTGACCCGAAGAGCGGCAAGCCGACTCGCATCGGTCGCAAGAAAAACGAAGCAGGCAAAACAGTACGTTATTCAAAAAAATCAGGAGAGGAGATTAAGTAATGAGCAGCGCAACTCTTAAAAAAGACTATACTGAAAGAATCGTACCGGCTCTTGAGAAAGAGTTCAACTATACTTCGGTGATGCAGGTTCCACGCCTGACTAAGATTGTTATCAATCAAGGTTTGGGTATGGCAACTGCCGACAAGAAAGTTATTGAGACAGCCATCAACGAGCTTACAGCCATCACAGGTCAGAAAGCCGTTCCGACATTGTCGAAGAAGGATATCTCAAACTTCAAGGTACGTAAGAAAATGCCGATCGGTGTGCGTGTAACTTTGCGTCGCGACCGCATGTATGAATTCTTGGAACGCCTTATCCGTATCGCGTTGCCTCGTATCCGCGACTTCAAGGGTATCGAGGGCAAGTTGGACGGCCGTGGCAACTACACTTTGGGTATCACTGAGCAAATCATTTTCCCGGAAATCAACATCGATACTATTTCCAAGTTGATGGGTATGAACATCACATTCGTGACTACAGCTCAGACTGACGAAGAAGGTTATGCCTTGTTGAAACAATTCGGTTTACCATTTAAGAACGCTAAATAATCGAGAGATATGGCAAAAGAATCAATGAAAGCTCGCGAGGTGAAGAGAGCTAAACTCGTAGCCAAGTATGCAGAGAAACGTGCAGCGTTGAAAAAGATTGTAAACACAGGTGATCCTGCAGAAGCATTCGAAGCAGCTCAGAAGTTGCAGTCAATTCCTAAGAATGCCAATCCAATCCGCATGCACAACCGTTGCAAACTGACTGGTCGTCCAAAAGGATATATCCGTCAGTTCGGTATCTCCAGAATTCAATTCCGCGAAATGGCTTCAGCAGGTTTGATTCCTGGAGTAAAGAAAGCTAGCTGGTAATACGCGACACGAGAAAAAGAAATTAGTATTAAATATTGTCCGGAACTATCCGGATCAATTTAAACAAAAATAATATGACTGATCCAATAGCAGATTATTTGACAAGATTGAGGAATGCCATTAAGGCACAGCACCGTGTGGTAGAAGTGCCTGCCTCAAACTTGAAGAAAGAGATTACAAAAATTCTCTTCGAAAAAGGCTATATTCTTAACTACAAGTTTATAGAAGGTGAAACCCCTGGAGGCACAATCAAGATTGCCTTGAAGTATGACCCGATTGACAAGGTGAACGCTATCAAATGCCTGAAGCGTGTTTCCCGTCCGGGTTTGCGTCAATATACCGGCTACAAAGACATGCCGCGAGTTTTGAATGGTTTGGGTATCGCTATCCTTTCTACTTCGAAAGGAATCATGACCAATAAGGAAGCAGCAGCTCAAAAGATTGGTGGCGAAGTTCTATGTTATATCTATTAATGAAAAGGAGGTATTGTTATGTCAAGAATTGGTAAAGCTCCGATCGTAATACCTGCCGGTGTTACTGTAAAGGTAGACAATAATGTAGTAACTGTTAAAGGTCCTAAGGGTGAACTTACTCAGGACTTCCATTCAGAACTTACTGTAGCTTTGGAAGACAACCACATCGTTGTAACTCGTCCGTCTGATTCTATCGAACACCGTTCACAGCACGGATTGGTTCGCGCTTTGATCCACAACATGGTTGTCGGCGTTTCCGAAGGCTACAAAAAGGAAATGGAATTGGTTGGTGTGGGCTACCGCGCAACTTCAAACGGTCAAGTTCTCGAGTTGTCACTCGGCTACTCACACGCTATATATTTCAAGCTCCCGCCGGAAGTGAAGGTAGAAGCTAAGACTGAGAGAAATAAAAACCCGTTGATCATACTTGAATCTTGCGACAAGCAGTTGCTTGGCCAGGTTTGTGCTAAGATCCGTTCATTGCGCAAACCGGAACCTTACAAGGGTAAAGGTATCAAGTTTGTTGGCGAAATTATTCGTCGCAAGTCAGGTAAATCGGCAAGTGCTAAATAAAATTTGAGACGATCATGATAACGAAGCAAGAAAGAAGAAATAAAATCAAAACACGTATTCGTGGTAAAGTGTCAGGTACTGCCGAACGTCCTCGTATGACCGTGTTTAGAAGCAACAAGCAAATCTATGTTCAACTCGTTGACGACCTTGAAGGCAAGACTTTGGTTTCTGCATCGTCAAAGGGTATTGAAGAAGGAACAAAATCAGAAGTGGCAGCTAAGGTTGGCCAGGCTATCGCTGAAAAGGCTTTGGCAGCAGGCATCACTGAAGTTGTCTTCGACCGTAACGGTTACTTGTTCCATGGTAGAGTTAAATCATTGGCAGACGCAGCTCGCAACGGCGGACTTAAATTTTAACGATTATGAAGAGAAATAACAGAGTAAAATCGACAAACGATATCGAATTGAAGGACCGCCTTGTTGCCATCAACCGCGTTACTAAAGTAACAAAGGGTGGTCGTGCCTTCAGCTTCTCTGCAATTGTTGTTGTAGGTAACGAAAACGGCATTGTAGGCTGGGGTCTTGGCAAAGCGAACGAAGTGACAGCAGCCATCGCTAAGGGTGTTGAAGCAGCTAAGAAGAACTTGATTCGCGTACCGGTTCACAAAGGAACAATTCCTCACGAACAGGCTGCTAAATTCGGCGGATCACAAGTTATCTTGAAACCTGCATCTCACGGTACCGGTGTTAAGGCTGGTGGTGCTATGCGTGCAGTATTGGAGAGTGTCGGCATTACAGACGTTCTTGCAAAGTCAAAGGGTAGCTCTAACCCTCACAACTTGGTGAAGGCTACTTTCAATGCGCTCGACGAAATGCGCAGCCCGATGACAGTGGCTCAGAACCGCGGTGTGTCGTTAGATGTAGTGTTTAATGGTTAATAATGAAAATTATGGCGACTATTAAGATTAAGCAAACAAAGAGCAGAATCAACTGCCCGGCTGTGCAAAAGAGAACTCTCGACGCACTTGGATTGAGAAAAATGAATCAAGTTGTGGAGAAGGAAGCTACTCCGCAAATCTTGGGAATGGTAAAACGAGTTCGTCACCTTGTAGAAGTAACGAACGCATAATAGAATTAAGAATATGGAATTAAGCAATTTAAAACCAGCTGTTGGTTCTACTGCAACTCGTAAGAGAATCGGTCGCGGACCGGGTTCAGGCAAGGGTGGTACTTCTACTCGTGGTCATAAGGGTGCAAAGCAGCGTTCAGGCTACTCTCGCAAGATCGGTTTCGAAGGTGGTCAGATGCCTTTGCAACGCCGTGTGCCGAAATTCGGTTTCAAGAACATCAACCGCGTAGAGTATAAAGCAATTAACCTTGTTACTATTGAAGAACTCGCTAAGGCTAAGAATTTGACTAAAGTTACTTTGGCAGATCTTGTTGAAGCAGGATTCATCTCCGGAAAACAGAAAGTAAAAATCTTGGCCAACGGTGCATTGACAGTTAAAGTCGATGTTGAAGCTAACGCTTTCTCCAAAAAAGCTGAGGAAGCTATCGTAGCCGCCGGCGGTTCTATTCAAAAACTCTAAGCAATGAGATTCATTGAGACAATAAAGAACATTAGTAAGATAGAAGATTTGCGCAAGCGTATTGTCGTAACTTTTCTATTGGTACTAGTATATCGCGTGGGTTGTTATGTGGTTCTGCCAGGTATCAACCCCAGCGAGCTTGATGCCCTCCGTAATTTTACGGACAGCGGCTTGATGCAGTTGCTCGATATGTTCTCGGGCGGTGCATTCTCGCAGGCGTCAATCTTCGCGCTTGGTATCATGCCTTACATCACGGCTTCCATCGTGATCCAATTGCTGGGCATGGTGCTGCCTTCTTTCCAGAAGTTGCAGCGTGAAGGCGAAAGCGGACACATGAAGATTAACCAGTACACTCGTTATCTGACTGTGCTTATCCTGCTTCTGCAAGCTCCAGCCTACCTGGTTAACCTCCAGGTTCAGGTGAACAGCGCCGGCGGAAATGCTCACTTTGGTTTCTGGACAATGTTCTATATGATTATCATACTTGCCGCAGGCAGTATGTTCATCATGTGGCTTGGCGAACGCATCACTGACAAAGGTATCGGTAACGGTATTTCGTTTATCATCCTCGTCGGTATCATCGCCCGTCTGCCGCAGGCTTTCGTTCAGGAATTCAGCAACCGTCTGACTACTGCACAGGGTGGACTTGTAATGTTTGTTGTGGAAATCGTCGTTCTGTTTGCCGTTATCCTCGGTGCAGTGCTGCTCGTTCAGGGAACTCGCAAGGTGCCCGTTCAGTATGCTAAGCGCATCGTTGGCAACAAGCAATATGGCGGCGCCCGCCAGTACATCCCGTTGAAGGTGAATGCTGCCGGCGTTATGCCTATCATCTTTGCACAGGCTATCATGTTCATTCCTTTGACTCTTGCCGGTTTTGGTGCCAAGGGCGAAGGTTCTGCAATTGTCCGTGCATTGACAGACATGACAGGTTTCTGGTATAATTTCATCTATTTCCTGATGATTGTGGCCTTCACATACTTCTATACTGCCATCACGGTCCGTCCGACTCAGATGGCTGAAGACATGAAGCGCAACAACGGATTTATTCCGGGTGTCAAACCGGGCAAGAAGACTTCCGATTATCTTGACTCAATCATGTCAAGAATCACTCTTCCGGGTTCAATCTTCTTGGGAATAGTTGCCATTATGCCTGCATTCGCAAACATTTGTGGCGTTAATCACAGTTTTGCACAGTTCTTCGGAGGAACATCATTGCTGATTATCGTTGGTGTTGTGCTTGATACTCTTCAACAGGTTGAAAGCCACTTGATGATGCACCACTATGACGGTCTGATGAAATCCGGCAAGATAAAAGGTCGTACAACTGGTAGCGGCTATTAATCGAAAGGACTATAGAATGATTTATCTTAAAACAGATGAAGAAATAGAGTTGATGCGTGAAAGTAATCTCCTGGTAGGGAAGACGCTTGGCGAACTTGCCAAGTGGATTGCTCCGGGGATTACAACGCTGAAGCTTGACAAGATAGCTGAAGAGTTCATTCGCGACAATGGAGGTATCCCGGGTTTTCTCGGTTATGCCGGTTACCCGAACACTCTTTGTGTGTCAGTCAACGAGGTGATTGTTCACGGAATCCCTTCCAACTACGCCCTTCGTGAAGGCGACATCGTTTCGATCGACTGCGGTGTGGAGAAAAACGGATTCAACGGCGACTCGGCCTACACGTTCTGCGTGGGGGAGGTCGACGAAAAGGTGAAAGCCTTGCTGCGTACTACCAAGGAGTCGCTCTATGTCGGAATTGAGCAGGCTATTGAGGACAACCGCATCGGACATATCAGTCACGCGATACAGGAATACTGCGAATGTCGCGGTTACAGTGTAGTCCGCGAAATGACCGGTCACGGTATCGGCAAGAAGCTCCATGAGGAGCCAGCCGTTCCCAACTATGGACGCCGCGGTGTCGGTCCGTTGCTGAAAAACGGAATGTGTATCGCCATCGAGCCGATGATAAATCTCGGCAGCCGCAATATAGTGATTGAGCGTGACGGCTGGACATGCCGTACTAAGGACAGGCAACCCTCTGCTCACTTCGAGCATACGATTGCGATCCGCAACGGAAAGGCCGATATCCTTTCTTCATTTGAATTTGTAGAAAACGAATTAAAAGATAAATCAATTTAAACGAATTATATGGCAAAACAAGCTGCAATAGAGCAAGACGGAGTAATTGTGGAAGCGTTGTCGAATGCAATGTTCCGTGTAGAACTTGAAAACGGACACGAAATCACCGCCCACATTTCCGGAAAAATGCGAATGCATTATATTAAAATCCTTCCCGGCGATAAAGTAAGAGTGGAGATGTCACCTTACGATTTGACGAAAGGACGAATTGCTTTTAGATATAAATAAAACAAAACAGATATGAAAGTAAGAGCATCAGTTAAGAAACGCACTCCTGACAGCAAAATCGTTAGACGTAAAGGACGTGTATATGTAATTAACAAGAAAAACCCTAAGTATAAACAACGTCAAGGATAATTTATTATTTTTGCGAAAAAATTCATTATAGTTTATGGCAGTAAGAATTGTTGGTGTAGACTTGCCCCAAAATAAGAGAGGAGAAATTGCCCTGACTTATATCTTTGGCATCGGCCGCAGTGCAGCCAATACAATTTTGGCAAAAGCAGGTGTTGACAAAAATATCAAGGTTCAGGACTGGACAGACGCTCAAGCAGCGAAAGTTCGTGAAGTGATCGGCGCAAACTACAAGGTAGAAGGTGACTTGCGCAGCGAAATCCAATTGAATATCAAACGTCTGATGGATATCGGTTGCTACCGTGGTATCCGTCACCGTAACGGTTTGCCAGTTCGTGGTCAAAGCACCAAGAACAACGCACGTACCCGTAAAGGACGTAAGAAAACAGTTGCTAACAAGAAAAAAGCTACTAAATAAGATTAAAGTATGGCAAAAAAGACAGTCGCAGCAAAGAAGAGAAATGTCAAGGTTGACGCTATGGGTCAACTCCACGTACACTCATCTTTCAATAACATTATCGTGTGCCTAGCTAACAGCGAAGGTCAAGTAATTTCTTGGTCAAGCGCCGGTAAGATGGGCTTCAGAGGTTCTAAGAAGAACACTCCGTACGCAGCACAGATGGCTGCTCAGGATTGCGCTAAGGTTGCATATGACCTTGGCTTGCGTAAGGTGAAAGCTTACGTTAAGGGACCAGGTAACGGACGTGAATCTGCTATCCGTACAGTACACGGAGCAGGTATTGAAGTTACAGAGATCATCGATGTAACTCCGCTTCCACACAATGGATGTCGTCCTCCTAAGAGAAGAAGAGTATAATCTCAGAAATTAGTATTTACCAGAATCTTTTGATGTGATTGATTGCATTATACCACCTCTCTGCAATCGCGGCTGCACTAAAAAGATTCGTATTCAACTTTAATTATTATTAAAAGTATTAGAAATGGCAAGATATACCGGACCTAAAACAAGAATTGCAAGAAAATTCGGTGAGGCAATCTTCGGAGAAGACAAAGTCCTCGCAAAGAAAAATTATGCCCCGGGTCAACATGGTGCCAACAAGAGAAGAAAAACATCTGAATACGGCAATCAGTTGCGTGAAAAACAAAAGGCTAAATACACTTACGGTGTTTTGGAAAAACAATTCCGCAACCTGTTCGACAAGGCAGACCGCTCAAAGGGTATCACAGGTGTTATCCTTCTTCAATTGCTCGAAGCACGCCTTGACAACGTGGTTTATCGCTTAGGAATCGCCCGCACTCGTGCTGCTGCACGCCAGTTGGTTTCACACCGTCACATCACAGTGAACGGCCGTGTGCTCAACATCCCTTCATATTCTGTTAAACCTGGCGACGTAGTTGCAGTGCGCGAAAAATCAAAGTCTCTCGAAGTCATTGCTGATGCATTGGCTGGATTCAATCACAGCAAATATCCTTGGCTTGAATGGGATGAAAATGTAAAGGGTGGCAAATTGCTTCACCTTCCGCAAAGAGAAGATATTCCGGAAAATATCAAGGAACAGTCAATCGTCGAGTTGTATTCTAAATAATAAATTGTAAATATCCATGGCTATTTTAGCATTTCAGAAACCCGATAAAGTATTAATGCTCGAGGCAGACAGCCGCTTCGGTAAGTTCGAGTTCCGTCCTTTGGAACCGGGCTACGGTGTGACTGTAGGTAATGCACTGCGTCGAATCCTGCTTTCTTCGCTTGAGGGTTATGCAATTTCGTCTATCCGTATCGACGGTGTTCAGCACGAATTTGCTACAATCCCGGGTGTAAAGGAAGATGTGACAAACATCATTCTCAACCTGAAGAAAGTGCGTTTTAAACATATCGTTGAAACAGACGAGCCTGCTACGGGAAAAATCAACGTATCGGGTAAAGATGTCTTGACAGCCGGCGATTTAGGCAATGAACTATCAGGTTTTGAAGTACTAAATCCGGATTTGGTTATTTGCCATTTAGATCCAACTGTTGCTTCTTTCACAATGGATTTCACTATCAATAAAGGTCGTGGCTACGTTCCTGCTGACGAAAACGCCAAGGAAAACGATGCTATCGACGTCATTGCAATCGACTCTATCTATACGCCGATTGTCAATGTCAAGTATTCGGTAGAAAACTATCGTGTAGAGCAAAAGACTGACTACGAAAAACTTGTTCTGGAAATTTCTACTGACGGATCAATCCACCCGAAGGATGCTTTGAAAGAAGCTGCAAAAATCTTGATCTACCACTTCATGCTCTTCTCTGACGAGAAAATCACTCTCGAAACAACGGAGAACGACGGCAATGAAGAATTCGATGAAGAAATTTTGCACATGCGTCAGCTTCTCAAATCAAAACTTGTCGATATGGACCTTTCAGTTCGTGCGCTCAACTGCTTGAAGAGTGCAGAAGTGGAGACACTTGGCGAACTCGTTCAGTTCAACAAGACAGATTTGTTGAAGTTCCGCAATTTCGGAAAGAAGTCATTGACAGAGCTTGACGAGCTTCTCGCAAGTCTTAACCTGTCATTCGGAATGGATATTTCAAAGTATAAATTAGATAAAGATTAATAACGATGAGACATAATAAAAAAGTAAACCACTTAGGCCGTAAGAAAGCTCATCTTGATGCACTGTTGTCAAATATGACAATTTCTCTCATCATGCACAAGAGAATTTTCACTACTTTGGCTAAGGCAAAAGCATTGCGCAAATACGCTGAGCCGCTTATCAACCGCGCTAAAGATGACACTACTAACTCTCGCCGTGTAGTATTCAGCTACTTGCAGAACAAACACGCTGTATCTGAACTCTTCGGTGTAGTAGCTAATAAGATTGCAGAACGTAACGGAGGTTACACTCGTATCATCAAGACTGGCAACCGTCTGGGTGACAACGCTAAGACTTGCTTCATTGAACTTGTTGACTTCAACGAAAACATGCTCAAGACTGAAAAGAAGAAAGCAACTCGTACTCGCCGTTCTCGCAAGTCATCAGCTGCTGAAACAGCTGCTCCTGCAGTTGAAACTCCGGCAACTGAAGCTCCGGCTGCTGAAGAAAAGGCCGCTGAATAATAGACGAAGTCTAAAGCTAAATATGAAATCAGGGTTTCCAATCGGGAATCCTGATTTTTTTGTTGTCCTTCAGCGTTTATCCTTGGACGGTCATTTGACCGGCACGCAAGGTTTGGCCCATTGATAGTGTGCTGATTGGATTCGAGTTTATTTCCGACGACGTCAAGTAAAAATTCGGTCGTCGGTTTTTTATGCGCCTGCTTTGCCTTATTGGGATAATACAGATGCTGTTCGGGATAGCCAAACTTGAAAACTGCGTTTTCGTTTGCCTCTCCCATCTTCTATATATTTTGACAGAAGAACACAAGAACAGATTATAAAATTGCCATGCGGGAAAAATTTTGTTCTTCTGTTCTTCTGTCCAATATTAACCTTTCCTTATCTTTGCATAAGATAGGATGTGGCTCAGCATAAAACCTAAACAAGTTTGGTTTTCTGCCTTCGACTTTCTCTATCTTTGTCTTTATATATACGGATTCATGGAAAAAGCTGACAAAAAATATAAGGTAACTGTTGTCGTTCCCCTCTATCGTGCCACGATGACGGAACTTGAGCGGGTGTCGTTTAACCGTTTGTTTGAGGTGTTGGGCGGTCACAGCATTGTTGTCGTCAAGCCGTGTTCGCTTGATTTGTCGTCGTTGCTGGCCGGCTATTCGATTGATTCCGTAGAAAGTTTCGATGACTGCTTTTTCGCCGGAATAGCGGGTTACAACCGGCTGATGATGTCGACGGATTTTTATTCCCGGTTTTCGACGTCGGAATATGTGCTGATTTATCAGCTCGACGCCTATGTGTTCCGCGACGAACTGTTGGAATGGTGCGACAAGGGATATGACTATGTAGGTGCTCCCTGGCCTGTGCGTCCGATTTACAGGACTCCGCTCTATCGTCTGGCTTCGTGGTTGAAGAAGAAGTATTGTGATGCTACCGGCCGTCCTAACCGGCAGATAACGCGCGGCAAAGTCGGCAACGGCGGTTTCTCGTTGCGGAAGGTTGACAGTCATTTGCGTGCGGTCACCGAATTGGCCGATGTTGTCCATCATTTTCTTACGGTCAAGCACCATCATACGTTTAACGAAGATGTGTTTTTCAGCGTTGAAGTCAACAAGCATGGTTTGGGATTCCGCTATCCGGACGTAAAGGAGGCGATGAAGTTTTCATTCGACAAATATCCGGCCATGTGCTATCGCTGGAACGGCTGTCGTCTGCCTTTCGGTTGCCATTCGTGGTATAAGCGCAAGATGAAACGGTTCTGGCTGCCCATCATACTTGAGGGCAAGCAGCCGGAGTAGGGGATTTTTTACGGGCATATCTGTTCTCCGTAGTGGCGGGAAATAATACAGGCTGTGTGCGATGTTGTCGCGTCACAGCCTGAACTCTATAAAAAAAATGAAACAATGTAGCTTTTAGCTGTTCTCTTTCAGCAGACCGAGGCGGTAGGCGGCGAGCAGTTTTTCAAGATCCTTGATTTGTGTGATCAGCTCTTTGCCTTTGTCCGTGTCCTTTACCATTAGCCGCTGGCTGTTGAATTCTACTAGGAATGTGTTCGACTTGATGTCGAGCCCTTCCTCAATGGCTTTCTGGCGCGATTCGAACGGCTCGTGCTGTACGAGCTGCAAGGCACGCGAGTGGAACACCAGCGTGTAGCCGGCGATGCCCGTTTCCGGCTGATAGGCTTTCGAGAATCCTCCGTCGATGACCAGCAGCTTTCCGTTGGCCTTAATCGGCTGTTCGCCTTTGATTGTCTTCACCGGGACATGTCCGTTAATGATGTGCGAATGTCCGCTTGTAATTCCGAATTCGTGGAGAATGTTGTCGCATATGTCTTCACGGTCGCGGAGCGTGTAGTAGTAGCCTTTTTCTTCGCGGTGCAGTTCCTTGTCGGCAATGAAATAGCGTTCGAATGTCGCCATTTTGTTCTTGTCGAACAGTGGGGAGTCAGGTCCGCACCATAAATACCATGCATAGTCAAGTGCAAAAGCCTTTTCCGGCGAGTCGTTGTCGTCGAAATAAGCCGTTCTTACCAGGTTGTCCACCTTGTCGAGCAGAGCCTTGCCTGAATATTTTTTGTTGTTGATGGTCACTTTCTTGAAAGATCCGTCCTTTTCCAACGGAATCGAGGCATGGAACATCAGATTGTCGTTGCATACCAGGTACATGCTTCCGTAAGTGAACAGGCAGCGGATATGCTTTTGCAGTTTTTCGCTGTTGATGAATGAATTGTGGAGCTTTTCCACCAGTTCTTTTTCCTCTTCTGTCAGTTCATACGGATTTTCGGGAGATACGGTCGGGAATTCCTTGTCCAGCATGTCGTATTCCTTGCCCTCGTAGCAGAACACACCGCGCTTGTAGTCGATTTTCTCCAGCAGCAGGCGGTCGTTCATCTTGAATTCCGGACGGCGTTTGATGATTTGCGCTTCCAGTTTGAATTGGATGACGGCAATTGCCTTGTGCATCTGCGCTATGAGGCGCAGTGTCTTTTCCGTATATGTCTTGTCGGCAAATTTCTGTTTGGCGGCGAACACTGTGCATGGGTCATTGGCGTAGGTGTCCATTGCGAATGTGGCAAGCGGGAGCAGGTTGATGCCGTATCCCTCTTCCAGTGTCGTGAGGATGCCGTAGCGCATGCAGATGCGGATTACGTTGGCAATACAGCTGTCGTTACCGGCAGCGGCACCCATCCAGAGCAGGTCGTGGTTGCCCCACTGAATGTCAAAATTATGATAGTTGCACAATGTGTCCATGATGATGTGTGCGCCCGGTCCGCGGTCGAATATGTCGCCTACGATGTGCAGGGAGTCGATGGTCAGCCGTTGGATAAGGTTGCACATGGCAATGATGAAATCGTCGGCACGGCGTGTGGAAATGATGGTGCTGATGATTTTGTTGATATATGCCTGCTTGTTCGGTTCATTCGAGGTTTCGTGAAGAAGTTCCTGAATGATGTAGGAGAAGTCGGCGGGAAGCGATTTTCTGACTTTCGAGCGTGTGTATTTCGAAGAAACGTTCTGGCATACCTTTACCAATTGGTTGAGCGTAGTGATATACCAGTCGTCGATGTCGTCTTCCTTGGCTTTTACCAGCATGATTTTCTCTTCCGGATAGTAAATAAGCGTGCACAGCTCTTTTTTCTCGTTTTCACGCAAAGTGTTGCCGAAAATTTCCTGCACTTTCCGCTTGATGGAGCCCGAGGCATTTTTCAATACATGCTGGAAGGCCTCATATTCTCCGTGTATGTCGGTCAGGAAGTGTTCCGTGCCTTTAGGCAGGTTTAATATGGCTTCCAGGTTGATGATTTCCGTGCTGGCGGCAGCAATGGTCGGAAAACTCCGGGAGAGCAATTGCAGGTAGCGCAAGTCGTTTTCTACCGAGATTCTGTTGATGCTTTGTTGAGTAGGCATATTAATCGTAATGTGTAAGTAATCAGTGTTATTCATCTCCGCGGCATTCTGTTGTCAGTATGGCGGAACGGTTTCTATCCGTATGCAAATATAGGAATTATTTTATAAATATGTGCAATCGAAACGAAACTCATTTGCTTTCGTTGCGAAAATGATGAAGAAATGCAGATTTGTCAGTCCAGAATCCGGAATTGGCAGTAAAAGTGGACAAAATTTCCACCTTCCTGCTGCTGTTTGGACTGGCACACCCTTTGCATTATCTAAGGGTGAACTTCGGAAGCTCCCCAGTAGAGCAAGAGGTTGAAAATTAGAATGTTTAACAAAAAAATATAGGAGAATTTAACTATGATGCCGATTAGAAGAAATCAAAATTGGTTGCCAAGTATCTTCAATGATTTTTTTGACAACGACTGGATGGAAAAAGCCAATGCTACTGCTCCTGCTATCAACGTACTCGAAAACGAAAAAGAATATAAAGTGGAGCTGGCAGCTCCGGGTATGACGAAAGAGGATTTCGACGTTCATATCGACGAAGAAAACAACTTGGTCATCTCCATGGAAAAGAAGAACGAAAAGAAAGAGGACGAAAAGAACGGTCGCTATCTGCGTCGCGAATTTTCTTACTCAAAGTTCCAGCAGACAATGATTTTGCCGGAAGATGTCGACAAAGAAAAGATTTCTGCTACCGTCAACAACGGTGTGCTTGACATCGAATTGCCGAAACTGGTAAAAGAAGAATTGCCGAAACAGAAACGTGTGATTGAAATCCAGTAAAGCTCAGTCATGAGGCATAACGAAGAGGACAATGTCGGGATTCCTGACATTGTCCTCTTTTTTTTATGTCCGGTTTTCAGACAGCTTTTGTTGGTAGTGTCGGCGAGTTAACATTAATTAGTGCTTCAGTTGTGACAATGTGGGAAGATAACGTTTATATTTGCATTAACATATCTGTTAGACAAATATGATAGACAATACGGTTGGACAAATAACGACAGAACAGAAAATCATGGATGCAGCTGAAAAGCTGTTTCTTGAGAAAGGCTTTATCCTTTCAACCACCACTTTGATTGCCAAGGAAGCAGGGGTGACCCATGCTATGCTTCATTATTATTTCCGCACGAAGGAGCAGATTTTCATCAAGGTGCTGGACAAAAATATAGGAGAACTTGCCGGCACGTTGCGTCCGCTTATGTCGATGGAACGCCCTGTGTGGCAAACCATCCGCAAGGGGGTGGAAGTGCTTTTTGATTATCTGAACACCCACCGTCAGTTGCCCGGCCTTATTTACGATGTGGCAAAGCATCAGCCGCGGCTGCTTGACGGCTATGTGAAGACTTCGGGCAATGCTTTGCAAGGGGCTGTCGAACGCCATCGCAGCATGCTTTCGCAGGAAATTGCCGGGGGCAGAATGAATGACATTTCTTTGAAACAGTTGGTTTACGATATATTTTCCATGAACATGTCGGCTTTCATGGCCATTACAGGGCTTCGCGATGTGCTTCACTACACGCCGGAGCAGATTGACGCTTTTCTGTCGGAGCAGAAACGGGAAATCGTCAACACCGTGTACTGCCGGCTTTATGGGGAAATTCCTGCGTAAAAAGATGACAGGCGCGGCTGCCTGTTATTTTTTGACCCTATTACCAACAGGTCTGTTAAACAAATATATTAATTATGGGCAAGACAATGAAAGTGGTCAGTGTGGCGGCTGTTTTAATGTTCAGCCTGCTTGCAAGAGCCGAGGGGCAGATTTCTCTCGACGAATGTATCCGGCTTGCACGGGAACATTATCCCCAGGCCAAAGAGATGTTGCTGGCTGACAAAACTGAACAGAGCGACCTGAAAATTAACCGTCAGAAGTGGGCTCCGCAGCTGGTATTGAACGGAAAGGCGAGCTATCAGTCGGAAGTCGTTGAAATGCCGTTTGATTTTAACGGCTATGATTTTGATATTTCCAACTACCAGTACAGTTTGACTGCCGATGTCGACCAGATGATATGGGACGGCGGAGAAACGCAAAACAAAAAGCGGCAGATAAGTGCGGATGCCGATGTGAAGCGGCGGCAATTGGACGTGACGCTCTATAACCTGAACGACCGTGTGGAAAACTGCTATCTTTCCGTATTGCTTCTCGACAGGCAGTTGGCGCAGAAAGAAATATTGATGCAGAGCCTTCTGCGAAACCGCAAGGAGGTGGTAGCCTGTCTTGAAAGCGGAGTTGCCTATAAGTCCGATTTGGACATTGTGGAGGTGAATATTCTCGATTGTGAACAGAGCGTAGCGGAACTGAAAAATGACCGTCAGGCGTATGTTGCCATGCTTGAACTGTTGACGGGGCGCAGTTTCGACGGGGTTGAGTTCGTCGAGCCGTCGACGTCCGTCGGAGATGACGATATGGTGGTCCGCCGTCCGGAACTTTCATTATACAATGCGCAGGCTGAACAGTTGAAACTGCAGCGTGAAGGCTTACAGGCAAGGCTTTCGCCAAAATTCAATTTTTATTTGCAGGGAGGTCTTGGCAAGCCGGGGTTGAATATGCTGAAAGATGAAATTCGGCCGTACTATGTGGCAGGCATCAAGATGCAATGGAACTTCGGAGCGCTTTATAGCCGGAAAAATGATATCCGCAAGATGGAAATCCAGCAGGAAAATATCGAGTATGAGCGGGAAACTTTTCTGTTGAACACATCGCTGGATGTGACGGAGCAGATGAACAGTATCCGTAAAATCAAGGATGCGTTAGGTAAGGACAGCGAAATCATCCGGCTGCGTGAAAGGATTCGGCAGGCGGGCGAGGAGCAGTACCGCAGCGGCGTGATAAAAATGACCGATCTGATGACGATGATTGACGATGAACACAATGCGCGGGTCAACGAGTCGTTGCATCAGGTACAGCTGATGAAGGCTGTGAGAAAGTTGAAGAATATTGTCGGTGAATAAAATAACGGGAGGAAAGGATTATGAAACTTGTCATTCGTATAGCAGCGGCAGCCGTGCTGCTGACAACTGTGGCCTGTCATGAACGCGAACGGGAGTTCGACGCTTGCGGACAGGTTGATGCAACGGAGGTGGTGGTTTCTGCTGAAAACAGCGGAAAGATTATGTGGCTGAACGTCGAAGAGGGTGACCGTCTGGAAAAAGGCGAGCTTGTCGGCTATCTGGACACTGTTCCCACTTTTTTGCAGAAACGGGAACTGGAGGAACGCAAGGAGGGTGCAAAGACAAAGGTGGTGGACATCGAACGACAGCTTCGTGCGCAGTATGCCAATCTTGAAAATCTGAAAACTGACTATGAGCGCTACCGCACACTTTTGTCGAAAGATGCGGGAACACAGAAGCAGGTTGACGACCTTGCCGCGCAAATCAAAATTGCGGAAAGCGACATTGCTGCACAAAGGCAGACGTATGAAAAAAACAATGGAAACATCTGCAAGGAGATGGATGTGTACGATGTTCAGGTGGCGCAGAAGGCCGACTTGCTGAAAAAGTGCTATGTCACATCGCCTATCAATGGTACCGTATTGACAAAATATGCCGAAGAGGGCGAAACGGTCACTTCCGGAAAGTCATTGTTCAAGATTGCCAATCTTGACGACGTGTTTGTCAGAGCTTATTTTTCGACGAAGCAACTCTCCGACATCAAGTTGGGCGATAAGGTGAAAGTGGTGGCAGAGGACGGTACCGACAATCCCCGTACCTATGAAGGCGTTATCCGCTGGATTTCCGACGAGGCGGAGTTTACGCCCAAGAACATACAGACCAAGGACGAACAGGCTGATTTGGTCTATGCAACCAAGGTGGCCGTGAAGAACGACGGTTTTCTCCGTATCGGCATGTATGCTTACGTACTTTTAAAATAAAAGGAGGCGTTTGAGTCTATGTATTCCATTGATGTGCAGCATATCGGCAAAAAATACGGAAAGGTGAAGGCGCTGGACGATGTTTCTCTGCAAATCGCGAAAGGAGAACTGTTCGGACTGATTGGTCCTGATGGTGCCGGCAAGACCTCATTGTTCCGTATCTTGACTACTTTGACCTTGCCCGATGAAGGCAGTGCCACGGTCGAAGGGTTGGATGTGGTGAAGGATTATCGGAAAATTCGTCCGCTGGTCGGCTATATGCCCGGCAAGTTTTCGCTATATGAAGATTTGAGTGTGGAGGAAAATATGGATTTCTTCGCTACGATATTCGGCACGTCGGTAAGTGCAAACTATTCTACGATACAGGACATTTATTCCCAACTTGAGCCTTTTCGCAAGCGTAAGGCCGGCAAACTGTCGGGCGGAATGAAGCAGAAACTCGCACTGTGCTGTGCGTTGGTTCATCGTCCTGCGGTGTTGTTTCTGGATGAACCGACGACAGGTGTCGATGCCGTGAGCCGCGGGGAATTCTGGAATATATTGAAGCGCATACAGGCTGACGGCGTGTCGGTAATGGTGTCGACTCCCTATATGGATGAAGCCTCGTTGTGCGACCGCATCGCGCTGATTCAATCGGGAAAAATCATTGATACGGGTGATGTGGAGTCCATCGTGGCAAAATATCCTTTCCGTTTGTTCTCTGTCAGCGGAGAACCTATTTATCCGCTCCTGAAATTTTTGCGGCAGATGGAAGAAACGGTCAGTTGTTTCGCCTTCGGGTCGGAACACCATCTGGCAGTGAGCGACAGCCGGTTGACTGTTGACGACATTTCCCGTCGTTTGTCGCAGGCTGGGTTTGACGGCTGCCGTGTCGCAGAAATCCGTGCGGGAATTGAGGACTGTTTTATGCAGTTGGCTAAAAGAAAGTAAGCTATGGACAACAAAATTATAGATGTCAAAAACCTGACGAAAAAGTTCGGAACGTTTACCGCTGTCGACGGAATTTCGTTCGACGTGGCGAAAGGGGAGATTTTCGGATTTCTCGGAGCAAACGGCGCGGGCAAAACTACGGCTATCCGAATGTTGTGCGGGTTGAGCCGTCCGACGTCCGGGGGCGGCAGTGTGGCGGGATTTGACATTAATTCCGAGCCGGAGAAGATAAAAAGCCATATCGGCTACATGAGCCAGAAGTTTTCGCTTTACTCCGATTTGAAGGTCTGGGAAAATATCCGCCTTTTCGGAGGAATTTACGGGTTGAACAGAAGGCTGATAGCTGAAAAAAGCGAGGCAATTCTCGCCTCGTTGAAAATGGAAGAGTGGAAAAACACGCTTGTCGCCGACCTTCCATTAGGATGGAAACAGAAATTGGCTTTCAGCATAGCGATGATTCACGAGCCGCAGATAGTTTTTCTTGACGAGCCGACCGGTGGTGTCGACCCTGAAACGCGGAGAAACTTTTGGGAAATCATCTATGAGGCTTCCGACCACGGTACGACGATTTTTGTCACTACCCACTATATGGATGAGGCGGAATATTGCAATCGGGTGTCGGTGATGGTTGACGGGCGGATTGAGGCTATCGGTTCGCCGAAGGATTTGAAGGCGGCATACGGTGCTGCAAATATGGACATGGTGTTCCGCACTTTGGCGGGACATGCAAAACGGGTGTGAGGCTATGAAAGAGTTCCGTAAATTTATAACGAAAGAGTTTCTGCATATTTTCAGGGACCGGCGCACAATTCTGATTGTGCTGATTATGCCGATTGTCCAGATTGTGCTTTTCGGGTTTGCTGTCAGCACCGACATTAATAATGCCCGGGTGGACATTGTTGGAGATATGAGGGACAGGCTGGTGATGCAGATTGCGGAACGGATGGACAATAACAGATATTTGCAGGTCGAGTCCCGCTATGAGTCACCGGTGGAGGTCGGCGGTCGGTTCCGAAGAAGTGAAGTGGATGTGGCAGTCTGTTTTGAAAAGGATTTTGAGAAGAAGCTGACAAAAAACGGACGAGCAGCCGTAAAAATTATCGGTGACGCTTCCGATCCGAATTCGGCACAGGTTATTGTCAATTATGTGACCGGTGTCATCAACGATGTCGTCGAGGAAATCAATGGTCAGGACGGTGTCAGTTCGTCCGGCAGGATGCCCACGGTGGAATATGTCTACAATCCCGCTATGAAGTCGTCATATAACTTTGTTCCCGGTGTGATGAGCCTTATCCTGATGCTCATTTGTTCGATGATGACAGCCATTTCGATAGTCCGGGAAAAAGAAAACGGGACATTGGAGCTGCTGCTTGTGTCGCCGATTCGTCCGGCCTGGATAATTATCAGCAAGGCCGTTCCCTATTTGGTGCTGTCGGTAGTCAATCTGGTGACGATTTTTCTTTTGTCCCGTTATGTGATTGACGTGCCTGTGCGGGGAAGCATGTTGCTGATAGCGTTGGTTTCGCTGATCTTTATTTTTGCATCCCTGTCACTCGGACTGCTTATTTCGACTGTTGCTTCCACGCAGCGCGTCGCCCTGCTGATTTCCGGCATGGGAATGATGATGCCGACGATGATATTTTCAGGAGTGATATTCCCTTGCGAAAGCATGCCCGTCGTGTTGCAGTGGGTTTCCGACATTATTCCGGCGAAATGGTACATCATCATGATAAAGAAAGTGATGATTGAAGGTGTCGGATTGGAGTATATCGTGAAAGAACTTGTCATCTTGTCGTCAATGGCCGTATTCCTGTTTGTGACAAGTGTGAAGTTGTTTAAAACCCGATTGTGAAAGGAGGTTGCCGTATGTGGATATATCTTTTGGAAAAGGAGTTCAAGCAGTTTTTCCGCGACCCCGGGTTGCCGAAAATGCTGATAACGTTTCCGCTGATGATGATGCTCGTTTTTCCATTTGCCGTCAGCATGGAAATCAAGAATATCAATCTTGCCGTTGTCGACAATTGCAGGTCCACACTGTCGGCCGAGCTTGTGGAGGCATGTGCAAGTTCCGGTTATTTCCAGCTCGCCGGTGTGTTTTCCGACCCGGCTGATGCCAGACATCTGATGGACTTGAACGAGGTGGACGCCATCCTCACGGTGTTTCCCGACTTTGACAAGTCGTTGGAAAACGGCGACCCGCTTCCTGTGGGAATCAAGGTGAACACGATTAACGGGAACAAGGGCAGTATCGGGGCCGGATATTTGAACGCGTGTATGCAGAAATTTCTGGCGTCGCATGCGGGCGGCCCTGTATCGCAGGGAAAAACGATTGAGGTGTCGGCAAAATACGACTACAACCCGTATCTCGACTATAAAGTGTTTATGGTGCCGGCGCTGATTGTCATAGCCATTACGATGATTACCGGCTTTTTCCCGGCTTTGAACATAGTGGGAGAGAAGGAAAAAGGAACGATTGAGCAGATTAATGTTTCGCCGGTGAAGCGGAGCACCTTCATTTTGTGCAAGTTGATACCCTATTGGCTGGTGGCTTTCTTTATTCTGATTTCGTGTCTTGTCATCGCACGGATTGTGTTCGGTTATCATTGTGCCGGAAATGTCGGAACTCTTTTCCTGTTCACGGCTCTGAACATCATGGTGACTGCCGGATTGGGACTGCTGATTTCCAATTATAGCGACAATGCCCAGCAGGCCATGTTCATTACCTGGTTTTTCATGATGGTGTTCATGCTTATCAGCGGTATTTTTACGCCTATCTCGTCAATGCCCGGCTGGGCGCAAGCCATTACCTGCCTTAATCCGTTGCGCTATTATGCAGATGCCATGCGTTGTGTTTATTTGAAAGGCAGTTCGTTTGCCGATGTCTGGTATGACGCTTTGGGGCTGTTTACGATTGGTTCCGTAATGCTGTCATGGGCCATTGTCAGCTACAAGAAGCGGGATTAGCACAAGCATAAAAGAAAACTCCTCCGCCCGTTTTTCAAATCGCAGGCGGAGGAGTTGTATGTAGAAGAATGTATGGGGACTATTTGATTACGCCCATTTCTTTACCAACCTTGATAAATGCGGCAATTGCCTTGTCGAGATGTTCGCGTTCGTGGCCGGCCGACAGCTGTACACGGATGCGTGCCTGTCCTTTCGGTACGACCGGATAGTAGAATCCCGTCACATAGATGCCTTCTTCCTGCATTCGTGCTGCAAAGTCCTGCGAGAGTTTTGCATCGTAGAGCATCACGGCGCAGATGGCCGACTGTGTCGGTTTGATGTCGAAGCCTGCCGCCATCATCTTGTCGCGGAAATAGTTGACGTTGTCCACCAGTTTCGTGTGGAGGGCATCGCTTTCCTTCAGCATCTTGAACATTTCCAGGCTGGCGCCGATGATGGCCGGAGCCACCGAGTTGGAGAACAGGTAGGGGCGTGAACGCTGGCGCAGCATGTCGATGATTTCCTTCTTTCCGGTTGTGAAACCGCCCATGGCACCGCCGAATGCCTTGCCCAAAGTGCCGGTGAAGATGTCAATGCGACCGTAGGCGTTGAACTGTTCTGCCACGCCGTGTCCGGTCGGGCCTACAACGCCTGCCGAGTGCGACTCGTCGACCATTACCAGTGCATCGTATTTTTCAGCCAAGTCGCAAATCTTGTCGATAGGAGCCACGTTGCCGTCCATCGAGAATACGCCGTCGGTGGCGATGATGCGGAAGCGTTGTGCCTGAGCTTCCTGGAGGCAGCGTTCCAGCTCGTTCATGTCGGCATTGGCATAGCGGTAGCGTTTAGCCTTGCACAGACGTACGCCGTCGATGATGGAAGCATGGTTGAGCGCGTCGGAAATGATGGCATCCTCTTCCGTGAACAGCGGTTCGAACAGTCCGCCGTTGGCATCGAAGCAGGCGGCATAGAGTATGGTGTCTTCTGTCTTGAAGTAGTCGGAAATGGCCGCTTCAAGCTCTTTGTGCAAATCCTGTGTACCGCAGATGAATCTTACCGACGACATACCGTATCCGTGCGAGTCCATCGCCTTTTTGGCAGCCTCGATAAGGCGTGCGTTGTCGGATAGTCCGAGGTAGTTGTTGGCACAGAAGTTGAGCACGTTTTCGCCTTTGCCCACCTTGATGTCGGCTTTCTGCGGAGTTGTGATGATGCGTTCGTTCTTGTACAAGCCGGCTTCATGGATACCGGCAAGTTCTTTCGTCAGGAATTCTTGAAATTTACCGTACATATTTACTTAGATTTAGAGTGTCATTGTTGTGGGGCGGAAAATACGTATGAAAAATTCCGCCGTAACAAAGATGGCTTTTTTTTTTCAATAAGCTATAAAAAATAGCGATAAACTGCGTTAAACTCTGCAAATCTGTTTATCTTTGTATACGGAAACAGGGGAGATAGTGGAAAGTTTGCCTATGGTTGGCTGACATTTTGCTACTCAATGTGGCCGGAACTTTGAAAAATAATACCGAAAGAAGATAATGCAATGAAAAATGTGCTGATTATCGGTTCTACCGGGCAAATCGGTTCAGAACTGACCATGAAGTTGAGAGGTATCTATGGTGGAGCAAATGTAGTGGCCGGATATATTCCCGGTGCAGAGCCCAAGGGCGAATTGCTCGAAAGCGGTCCCTCTGAAATTGTTGACATAACGAACGCCGCTCAGATAGCCGGGGCGGTTTCGAAGTACAACATCGATACGATCTACAATCTGGCGGCATTGCTGTCGGCCGTTGCTGAAGCAAAGCCCCAATTAGCCTGGAAAATTGGTTTGGGAGGATTGTTCAACGTGCTCGAAGTGGCACGCGAAAAGCAGTGCGCCGTATTTACTCCGAGTTCGATCGGCGCTTTTGGCGATGACACGCCGAAGGACAAGACTCCGCAGGACACTATCCGTAACCCGCGCACGATGTATGGGGTGACAAAAGTTTCCGGTGAATTGTTGAGCGACTACTATTTCCACCGTTTTGGCGTGGATACTCGCTCGGTGCGTTTCCCCGGACTGATTTCCTATGTGACTCCTCCGGGTGGCGGTACAACGGACTATGCCGTGGACATCTACTATTCAGCCGTCAGGGGTGAAACCTTTGAATGTCCGATTGCTGCCGGTACGTTTATGGATATGATGTATATGCCCGATGCTCTTCGTGCGGCCATCGAAATCATGGAAGCCGACCCGACGAAATTTGTCCATCGCAATTCGTTCAACATTGCCTCCATGAGCTTTGACCCGGAAATCATAGCAGCGGCTATCCGTAAGTATGTGCCCGACTTCAAGATGGTCTATAAGGTGGACCCGCTCCGCCAGCAGATTGCCGATTCCTGGCCGAACTCGCTCGACGATACCTGTGCACGTGAGGAATGGGGTTGGAAGCCGGAATACGATCTCGACACCATGACGCGCGACATGCTTGAAAAACTGCGTATTAAATTAAAATAGCCTGAACAGAATGTTCGGAAGATTTAGGAAGTTGCATGGCGTTCTTTTTTACGCTATGCAACTTTCGTTTTATATATAATGATTTTTAACATAAATATTCGGCGTCTTCTCTACAATAGCGCTATATTTGTCGACGTAATGGTTCGTATTGTCGATATTCCGGCAAGCGATTAAAAGGGAATCAGGTGAGAATCCTGGACAGTCCCGCTGCTGTATTTCTCGAAAGTCAGGATACGGAGCCACTGGGAAATCGGGCATTTAGCCAAGAAAGTACTGGGAAGGCATCCTTGATATGAGATAAGTCAGAAGACCTGCCATGCGTTGAGTAGCTGATGCTTTCGAGGATTGAAGCAATGGTACATTGGTTGTAAGGATAGACGGGTCAGACTGTCGGGCGTAACACAGACGCCGAATGTTTCTTCTCTTTTAAATTTCATAAGCATTGCTCTCAACGGGAGTTGAGTACGGATTTTATTCACTATTTTGTTTAACATTAATGCTTATGAAAAAGAAAGCACTTTTTTTGATGTTCGTGTGTTGGAGTCTGCTGATACCTTTGGCGGTGTCAGGGCAGACCGGCAGTGCCACACGTGTGCTGATGCCTCAGTTCGGGAAAACCGAAGTGACGGTCAGCGGAGAACTCGAATTTCTCGACCCGTGGGGCGGGGAGGGCATTAAGGGGTCAAATTCCTACAATTCCCTTTCTACCATTGTTTTTAAGCCCGAATCTCCCGGGCAGGCCGTTCAAATTACGTTTGAGCGGATCGACGTGCAGGAATATTCCTCTTCCTGGAATTCCTATCCTGCCCGTCTGGTGGTCTACAACGGCAAAGTGGATGCCGACGATTCGTTTTCCTATCCGTCGTCGACATCGGAAGTCAATTCTTCCTCTCAATTGCCCGAGGGCGATGTGCTCAGCACATTTACCGGCACTTTTTCCAATCAGGTGGTTTATTCCACTTCGCCCGACGGCATTTTGTCGGTGGGCTATCTGTTCTGCAATGCCAGCGACTGCGACGGGTGGGTGGCAAAGGTGAAAAGTGTCAAACTGGAGAATATGAAGGTGACGGGCGGCGGTGTGTCGTATGAAAATGTCGATGCTGCGCCGGTCGGTAAGATGGGTGTGGCGTTGGCCAATTTCTATGTGGATGCCGATGGCGTGATGAATGCCGACCGGATAACATCCGTGTCGTTCCGTCTGCCTGAAAACGGAGTGGCGGATGCTCAAAAAATCCGTCTGTATGTAGGTGCGCAGGCTGATTGCAGCGGATTGAAACCATTGGATGCAACGATGAGCATGCAGGGCGACGTTTACACGCTGACTCTTGACAAACCGCTCACTTCGGGACGCAACTGGTTTACGCTGGCTGCCGACGTGAAGCCGGAAGCCGTTTTCGGAGCGTCCGTACGGCTGGAAGTGGATAAGGTGACGACCGGAACATTCCCGTCGGGCGTGTCGCCCTGGGCCACGGCAGAGCCGGTGACGGTGACAGTACCTTCTGTCGTGCTGATGTCAAAGTCTGCCACCTACAATGTCGGTGCGGAAAGTATTCAGTTCTACGACGATGGCGGTAAGAACGGTAAAATTTCATCCAAGTTTGAAGGCGTGGTTACTTTCGTTCCGACCACACCCGGCAAGAGAGTGCAGATTGACTTTTCGAAAGTCAGCCTCTATGAGAACAAGTACGGCTCGGTTACATCCAACGACGATGTAATGATTGTTTACGACGGTAAGCAGAAGGATGAAAGCCGTATCAATACGGTGATGCACGACGGACAGCCGGCTGTCGTGCGTTCCATGTCGGCCGACGGGGCACTTACCGTGTATCTGAAATCCGTGACGGGCGAATACTATCTGAAGGACGGATTTGAAGCCGTAGTTTCCGAATACGAACCGCAACAGATGACGGTGAAAGAAGTGACCGTCGCACAGTGGACGGAAGGAACGGTAGGCCGCCGGCGATGAGGCGCAACCTATATTGTCGGTCAACGTAAAAACTGAAAATACGCTTTCGCTGAAAGCTGAAGCCTTTAAGTTCACAGCGGCGGGAACCAGCAAAATTTCGCATCTCAAACGCGCTACGGTATATTACACAGGAAAGAACAATACGTTTTCTTCGGCAATCAAAGTAGGAGAGGCCGTACTTGGCGACAGCGGGGAATTCAGCGTAACGGGTTGCTCGCAGGAGCTCGTGGAAGGCGACAACTATTTCTGGCTGGCGTATGACATCGCTCCGGAAGCATTGACCGGAGAAGTGGTCGACGGTGGATGCCTGAGCGTCACGCTGTCGGGCAAAGAGCATAGCGTTCCTGCCGGTCAGCCGGAAGGCAACCGTGAGGTTAAAAATGTATACCTCTCCACGGTGGGAACTGTCGAAAAGACCGTGTTTGGCACGTGGTACTACGAAAGCACTAAGAATCCGTTGCCTTATTATAACGGCTATGAACCCGTTGAAGGCGACCAGACCGTAACATTTGTGCCGGGAACACAGGGCATGATTACTGAACTCGACATGAAGTCGTTCCATCTCTATTATTCCAATTCGTCGTATGCGCCGAAAGCCAAGTTTGAGGTGTATAGCGGCAAGGGAACCAAGGGTGTGAAACTTTGGGAACTGAAATCGGTCGACGATAAGGACATCGGTCCGGGTCGCGTGCTGCGTTCTACGTCGTCCGACGGGGCGCTGACGGTGGTGTTCAATGCCAATACCACTTCTTCTTCCTATACGGCTGCCGGGTGGCAGGCTGAAGTGAGGGAATACCGTTCCTTGCCGATGGAACTTGCCGGTGTGGAAGCATTTCAGGCAAGTACGGACGTGTTGCCAACATCGCCGGCAGCGAAGAATGCCGAAATCATCGGCTTCAAACTGACGACAAAGGGCGACAAGGATGCCTTGAAGTTGGAAGACATTACGTTGAATCTGAAAGATTCCTATGCGAAAATAGGTAAAGTATACCTTTATACATCCGGCCGCGACAGTGTGCTGACTCTGACCGGTGCCTTAGCGGAGGCTGTTCCGTCGGCTCGGGAAGTGAAACTGTCGCTTGCTTCTCCCTGTGTACTGGAAGAAGGCAGTGCTTATTTCTGGGTTGCCTACGATTTGCTTGACGATGTGACTACCGGCACGGAATTCGATTGTGCGCTTGCATCGGTGACTCTCAGCGGCAAGGCTACGACCGTAGAAGCCGGTGATCCGGAAGGCAGTCGCGTTGCACGCAACATATATTTGATGAAATCCGGGGAAAACGGTGTGGTAGAAGTCGGCAGTGAACCGCTGGTGTTCTTCGACGAAGGCGGTCCTGACGGCGGAATCACCCGCGGTTTCGACGGAACGGTGACATTTGTGCCGAAGCATGAAGGAAAAGCTGTGAAGCTGACTTTCAAGAAATGGCATATCGGCGGAAACGACAAGATGTATGTTTACTACGGAAAGACCGTAGGCGAAAGTGAGGACCTGTTGCTGAAATCATCGTTGGCCGACGAAAAGGTCGTTTCGTTTGCCGACGACGGTAGTCTGACATTGAAATTCACCACAACAAGCTATGGCTCGGCTGCCGGACTCGACGGTTGGGAAATAGAAGTGAGCGAATATGAAATACAGCCGCTTTCGTTGGGCGAAGTAAAAGTGGAGAGAGTCAACAGCGAGCCGGTGATGCGCGGTGCCACTGAAGTGATGTTGCGTGTCAATGTTGAGGTGAAAGGCGACAAAGGCAAACTGACGGTCGGCAAGATGAAATTCGACAATGCCGGCACGACTGCCGCTACCGATATCGAAGGTGCAAAAATGTTTGCGACCGACACGGTTGCCACTTTCTTCGACTACCATCCGTTCGGTGATGTGCAAATTGCCGCTCCTTACGAATTTGTAGGAAACTATGAGGTGAATTTCCCGGGTGTCTATCGTTTCTGGCTGGTTTATGATGTTTCGACAGAAGCCGTTGTCGGTCATACGCTGTCGGCTACGCCTGTGTCGCTCACCGTTGACGGAAGAGAAACAGCGGTGGAGAGCAACGCCGTATCCACTCAGGTGAAAGCCGGATTCAGCGGAACCTACACGGTAGGAACGTCGGCCGATGCCGACTATGCAACTCTGTCGGATGCCGTTGCCGCTTTGAAAGACGGAATCGACGGACCGGTGGTGTTTGAACTGGAGGACGGCGTTTACCGGGAAGTGGTGAATGTGCCGGAAGTAAGAGGCGCTTCGGATCAGAATACGATTACCATTCGTTCGAAATCGGGTAATTATCGCGATGTGACCCTCGTTGACGACAAATATATTGAGCCGAATGTGCCGTCGGATAAAAAGGTGGAAAGCGAGTTCGGCGTACTTACATTTGCCGGTGTGGACTATTGCCGTGTGGAAAATCTGACTATCCGCACTTCTGACGCCGCTTATCCTGCTGTGGTCAGAGTGAAATACGGAAGCACCCACTGCACCCTGTACGGTTGCCATATCGAAGCTCCGAAAACTACAACGATCAGCCAGGATATTACGCTGGTCGAAATGTACGGCCGCAATATCGCCGGTGACAACAACGATTACTTTACGGTAGAAGGTTGTCTTCTGGAAGGCGGCTATAAGGGAATCACGATTGGTGCGAGCTGGGTAAACACTCCGGCGTACGAGAAAGAAGTGGTGGTTCACAACAACCGCTTTGTCAACCAGACAAGCAAGTCCGTCTATTTGCAGGGTGAAGAATCGTATACGCTTTCGGGTAATACGGTGGTCAACGACGAGACAACCTTGTCGTTCACGGCATTTGACCTTCGCCGCGGTTTCAAGCAGTGTGTTGTGGAAGGCAACGTCTTTACGCTGAATACGAAACGGGATGTCACTGCCATTTATGTGGAATATGTAAAGGCAGATGCAGAATTGCCGGGATGGATTTACAACAATGAAATAAATGTAACGGCTAACGGTACGGCTTATGGCATTAAAGTCGGAAGCCGTGATGTGACGACCCATTTGAACATTGTTTACAACACGGTGCGTCTGACCGGTACGAATACTTCTTCCGCTGCACTGTATGTCAATTCCAAGATGTCGGGCGGAATGGTCCGCAACAATTTGTTGCAGAACGAGGCCGGAGGATATGTATGTCGCGTTCAGGGAACAAATTTGCTGGACGGTGTGGCATTCTCCAACAATGCGCTGTTCACAACCGGTGAAGCGTTTGCCTATGTGGGCAAGGCCATTGCCGATTTCAGCGGATGGAAAACTGCGGTTGGCGATACGAACAGTTTCAATGAAAAGACGGAATTCCTTTCTTCGAAAGTGCTTGAACCTGCGGCTGCCGGCTCGCTTTGTTCGGCAATGCCGCTTGAATTTGTAGAGATTGACTTGAACGGGGTGGAACGTAGTGAAGAAACGCCGACGATTGGTGCATACGAATATGTTGATGCCTCGGCTGCTCCTGTTTTCGTTGAGGGCTATCCGATGATTGAATCCATTACCCATGAACAGGCTGAAATGGTGCTGAAGACCGATTTGAGCGGTACTGCCTATCTGCTTGTTAGGGAAAACGGAAAGCCGCTTCCGTCGGTGGAAGAGGTGCTCGCTTCTGAAAATGTGGTAGATTTCCGTCGCGGAAAAGATGCTTCTTTCCTGTTGAAAAACTTGCAGCCACAAACGGAGTATGTAGTTTGTACGGTGTTGCAGAACCTTCGCGGTGTAAATTCGGAAGTATTGGTGAGCAAGGCATTTACAACAGCCTATCTGCCGTCGGAAGTATCCACGTTTGAAAACGTAAAGCAGGGCGAGGGATATTTCGAAGACGGAACGGCCCGCTTTGCCGGCTTTACGGTGGTCGACATCGATGATGCCGTTGTGGTAGGTAAGAAGGTGGCGCAAATCGGAGAAGGTGCTGTCATTACGTTCACCAACTCTGAAAGCGGCATTCCGCTGACAGGTTTCTTCCTGAAAACCGATGCTGAAGTGAAAATGAAGGTGTATGACGAAAACGCTTCTGCCCACGACTATACGTTACCGGCAACTGACGGCAAATGGATTTACAGTAATTTGAAGGACAAAGGCCGTATTTCAAAAATTGAGATGACGGCGGGAGGCAGTGCCTTTATCGACAATTTCAGCGGCGAGCCGTTGGAACTGATGGTCTATGTCCCGGACTGTACGGTGAATGAAGCGGACGATGTCAAACTCGTTGCAAGTCCTTCGACGGGTGTGGCTCCTTACACTTATTCCTGGAGAAACGCCATGAACGAGGAAATTTCGAAATCGGCCATCTGTTCATTCAAGGCGGTCCACACGGTTCCGTTGACAGTGACGGTAACTGATGCCTGGGGTCACACGGCTTCCGATGAGGTAATTGTGACGGTACATGGCAAAGGCTATACCGCTACTTTCGATGATTTCTTATTGGAATCCGAAAGCCATTGGAATGGAGTCAAGACCGACAATCCGAACGGTGAGTTTGCAACGCTTTACAGCGGTTCGTATGCTTTCAGCAACAATGCTTCGTCTTATTTCTGGTCGGGATTTGCCTGCTCAAATGAAACTTCGGTAGTGTTCGAGCTGATCGACCATCAGTTCCGCTCTGCTGCCGGCGGCGGATACAATTCTGCCAATTACGGCGTGGCGTACGTCTATGGCGGAATACCTCACAGTGTGGATGTGACCAATGCCGTGGACGGTGATGAAATCAAAGGTTTCTATGTGACGAATACGGCTTGGGTGAAGAATGCCGTGTTGAATGGCGACGGAATGTCGACGAGTCCCGGCGGTTTTGCGAAGGGCGACTATCTGCGCCTGAAGATAACCGGAGAAAAGGCCGACAAGTCGACTTCATCGCAAACCTTCTATTTGGCCGATTATACGTCGGAGAATGCTGCCGACCACTATTGTCTGGATACTTGGCAGTGGGTAGACCTGCGGGCTTTGGGAGCTGTGAAGAAAGTATCGTTTGCACTGGAGGGTACGAAAACCAATGTGATGGGACTGACGACTCCTTCCTATTTCTGTCTTGATGATTTCAACGGCGAACGCACAGTAACCGATGCGCAGGTATGCGTGATGGATACGGACGGAGCTTCTGTCGATTTGGAACAGTACTTCTCGTTTGAAGACAGTGACGCCGTAATCAGCTATGTTTTGACAGACGATTGCGACCGTGAAGTGGCGGACGTAGAAGTGAATGACGGCAAGTTGGTTGTTTCGCCGAAAAAAGCTGAAGCTGAAACGGAAGTAATTGTCCGTGGTACTCAGAAAGGTATGCAGGAATTTGTTCGTATCCCGTTGCGTATTGAAGAAAAGTCAGGAGTTGAGGCGTTGTATGGCGGAGTGGCCGTTTATCCGGTGCCGGCAACCGACCATCTCAACATTGCGACTGACATGGAAGACTATTCGGTAGAAATCGTGTCGGCCGGCGGACGTACCGTTTACCGCAGTGAGGGCAATTCGGGCAAAATCCGGATTCCGGTATCGCAATTGGTGAAAGGTGTTTATATTGTGAAAATCGGTAATGCAGGCAACTGTGTCGTAAAACGAATTACAGTGAAGTAAGCCGGGCACTGATTTTAAAAAAAACGCCGCGGATAGCTGAATGCTTTCTGCGGCGTTTTGCTTTATAGGTGTTTCTGTTAATTGTTTTCATTCATTCGGATGACGCGGATACCTGTCCAGTTGCGGTTGGCGCGAATCATTTCGTAAAGGTCGTATTTGTCGATGACTACTTTTTTCTCGGTTGAGGAAGCATGTAGCAGGTGAGCTTCTTTTCCGTCAAAATGAATGATTCCCAGATGGGACACGTCGAGTCCTTCAATCTTTGTTGTAAGGCAAATGATGTCACCGTCCTTCAGCGCAGCAATGACGTCCTTTTTGATAAGGTTGTTCTTTTTCACGATAGGCGACATGTGCATGCTGTAGCCGCTTTCCACCTTTTTCATTTCTTCGAATACGCTGTCGTTGGCCAGTTGAGGATACTTGTCGCGGTGTTCGGTCATGAAATAGATGGACTTGATTTGGTTTTCCGACCGTGGAATGCTGGAGGTCACTTCATGGAAATTTCCTCGTGCCGTATTGTCGACAATCCAGGCGCTGATGTAGTGGAGGCGTGAGGCATATCCGTCGAGCTTTCCGTTTTTGTAGCGAACCGATTCCAGATTGGCGGCATAGGCATACCAGGACGGTGCCTTGTCGAGAGTAGCCTTGGTAAGGGCGATGAGAGTTTCTACAAACGTAGTGCAGTCGAGCTCGTCGATATTGATTGTCAGATGTTCCTTTTCTCCCTCGAGTGTATGGGCGACATAGGGCGTTCCCAACAATTTCTGCGCATAGAATGACATGTATTCGTTGGGCGTTTCCAGTTTGGCTGCTACGCCTTCCTGGAGCAGGCGGTTTATCTTTATTGTGTCTTCAGCACAATGGAATCTTAAGTCTTCTATCGAAAACGCATAAGAACTGATAGAAGCCACTACGAACAATAGAAATAAATATAGTTTCTTCATATAGCGTTAATTTTTTTGACGAAATTACGTTTTTCTCTCGATAAATTCAAATTTTAATGTGGTGGATGGTCATAATTTTATGATGAGGCGGTATAAGAAAGGAATGAAGCGGGTGCCACTTGGCCGATTTTATATGCATAAATATTCCTATAGAAGTGTCGAGCTGTGAGAAAGGCTCTGTTGCTGGCCTATGATGAAAATTCGGGTTGATTTATTTGACAGAATGTAATTTTTTGTCGATTAAATTCGAATGTTTAGGAGAAAAATCGATGAAAAAATTAAAAAATGATTTGTAAATGGAGTTAAATATATATATTTGCTAATATAAATGCTGCGGTTGCATGTAGATATTTGTATAAAAAATATTTATTTATTATAAAGTTACAGTATTAATTTATTTTTATTTATGAGAAAACAATTACAGGCTTTAAGCCTGGCAATTCTGTCGACGTTTGCAGGATTGTCAAGTTTGTCAGTGTCGGCGCAGGAATCGACAATTCTGTATGAACAGTCGTTCGACGACCCGACTCAGTTTGAAGAAGCAGCAGCCTTGCCTAAGGGGTGGTCTTCGGAAGGAACTGCTTCATTTTCTGCTGTCATTGCGACGGATTATGGAAGGTTTGCCGATTCTGGCGAGTATATGATTGTATCGGGATATCCTCAGTCAAGCAATCGCAAAGATGTAGCTTTTACTCCGATGATGGATATGAAGGCCGGTCAGGAGTATAAGTTGTCAGTTAAGTATATGAATACCGGCGGAAACTATGGTCGTACGGCTGTTATGAAGATTACGGCTGGTAATGGACAGACCGCTGATGCTCAAACTGTAGTGTTGAAAGAGGAAAGCACGGCTGTTAGCGAATGGACACTTGTTGAATGTGTGTTCACTCCGGAAACAGACGGTCAGTACTGCTTTGGACTTTGGAATGCAGCTGTCCTTTCAAGTGCAGGCGATGTAATGTTTGACACATTGGTTATTGAAACAGAGGCCACAGAACCGGAAGAACCGGCATGGGAAGCTTCTCTTCCGTATGTAGAAACATTTGATGACGCTACCCACTATACAGGTGATGCCGTGTTGCCAAACGGATGGACTACATTGGGTACTTCTCCGTTCAGCACTGTTTTGGCTGCCGATTATGGTAAGGTGGCAGATACCGGTGACAATGTTATTGTATCAGGTTATCCGCAAACAAGCAACCGTCAGGATGTTGCTTTCAGTCCGATGTTGGATATGAAGGCCGGTACTGAATATAAGATTAAAGTGAAATATATGATGCCGGGTTTGAACGGTCGTACGGCAGAAATGAAGATAACGGTCGGTATGGGACAATCGTATAACGACCATTTGACATTTATGTATAAAGACCGTGACAAGGCTATTGATAATTGGACGTTGGCAGAGTTTTCATACGTACCTGACGCTGACGGACAATATTGCGTAGGCTTGTGGGCTTCTTCTACTCTGTCGTCCGCTGGCGATGTGTACTACGATTCTTTCTCTATCGAAGAAGTAGAAACAGAACCGCAGCCGGGTTGGGAAGCAACACTCCCTTATTTGGAAACATTCGACGAAGCTTCTCACTTTACAGGTGATGCAACATTGCCGAACGGATGGGTTTCAAATTCCGACAATGCGTTTAATGTTGCTCCGGGTGAAGATTATGGTGTAGTTCCTAATTCTGGCGCTAATTTGTTGGTAGCTAACCCTGGTTATTCAGCAGGTCGTGAGGATGTGACATTCACTCCGATGATGGACCTTGAAGCCGGTGTTACTTATAATGTGTCATTCTATGTACAATTGAGACAAGGTGCACGCCAGCCGAGCTTTAAGTTTACGGCAGGTAATGCTCAGGATGTAGCGGCTCAGACAACAGTGTTGAAGAGCTATGAAAATGCAACAACTACAGGTTGGGAAAAAGTGGACGTTACCTTTACACCGGAAACATCCGGCGAATATTGCTTCGCTTTCTGGGCTTGTTCGGCATTGTCGAACGACGGATTCATGATGGTGGATGACTTTAACATTGAGGGTACCGAACCGGAAGAACCGGAATGGACTCCTTCAATTCCTTATTTGGAAACATTCGACGAAGGATCGCACTATGACGGCGTTGCTTATTTGCCGATTGGATGGCTGGCAACTGGTGACTAACCGTTTGTGACTGCTTCTTTGAAAGATAAGCCTGCTATTTCGGGTGACTATTATATGGTAGCTCCTTCTGCAATGCTTACCAGCCGCCGTGATATTGCTTACACTCCGTTGATGGAAATGGAAGCTGGTGTAGAATATTCTGTTTCGTTCTATTTGTATTTGCCGGGTGGAACTAATCCTGCTTCCTTCAAATTTACAGTAGGACGTGAACAGGCATACGATATGCAGACAGAGTTGTTTGCCGTTTCTGACCAGTTGATGTCAGACTGGCAGCTGATTGAACTGACCTATACTCCGGAAACTACTGCAGAATACTGCTTTGCATTCTGGGCAAATTCTGAAGTGTCGAACGACGGTTACTACTGTATTGACGACTTCTCTTTGAGAAAAGCAGATGAGGTGTTGCCTCCTTCTGGTTCAATCTACATGTCTAACACGTTGAATTCGATTATGAGCGGTTCTCCGCTGGTATTCCCGAATACTCCGTATAAATTGATTGCTAATGTCGACAATGCCGACAGCTATTCATGGTCGGTTTCTGGCTCTGCCAAGATTGACAATCCGGAAGCTAAAGAACCTTCTATTTCATTTACTGAATCAGGAAGCTATACAATTAAATTGGTTGCTGAAAACAAGGGTGGAAGCTCAGAATTTACTCGTAAGTTTAATTGTGAAGTAGTACCGGCAGAAGGAATGGGAACAGTGGCTGTTTGTACAGCTGACGAACTCCTCGACAAGATTTATCAGCAAGGTGACCTTCCTGCATACAGAACTGACGGTACAGTTCAGACTGCAGATACATATGAAGTGCTTTACCACTACGTTGTCGGTGTAAACCGTTACTATCGCGCGTTTGCAGAACGTTTCGAAATGCCGTCAAATCAGGAAGTGACAATTTCTTCAATCAGCTTCAACATGATGAACTACGGCCTTTATATCAATACAGGTCAAGGCGATGATGCTGACAAGAACTTCAAAGTTGTTATCTATCCGGAAAAAGACGGAAAACCGGATTTGGCTAATCCATTTTATGAAGAAGTAGCCAAGGTGGCTGACAAGTTGGGTGACACTGGTATCTATAACCCGGTTAGAGTTTCATGGGGCTTTGCTTCACCGGCGAAAGTTAAGGGTACATTCTATGTTGCATTGGAATTTGATGAACTTTCTCTGGATATTGACAAGGAATGGACTGTCGGATCATTCTTCGGTAGCGATACTCGTCAGCACTCAAATGGTCAGACTACGCTTTACGTGAAGCCGGAAGCTGCCATCGAAGGTTCTGATTTTGTACCGAACGGTGAATATTGCAGAGCTGATGAGTTCTCTTCTGAATTGAAGGGTTACGGTTTCGGTGTAATGCCTTGGATGGAAATCGGCAGCTTCTCTTCAGTAGCAGATGTTGAATCTCAAGTTCGTTTCTATGTTTCAGTCGACGGTTCTTCTTTGAAGGTTGCCGGTTTGAATGCAGGAGAAACAGTTAATGTATATTCTTTGTCAGGAGCACTGATGGCATCAGTGAAGGCTGATGGTGCAGAAGCATTTATTCCAGTTGCCGATTGGGCGAAAGGCGTATATGTAGTGTCTGCAAACGGAAAGAGCGTTAAATTCGTAAAATAATTGAATAGATGAATATGCGTATCAAACTTTTATGCATAGTTTGTCTGCTGAATATCTTTTGGGCTGTGCCGGTATCTTCGATGCCGGCCTTCCCGGGAGATATTTCTTATGTTCAGCCTGACGGAACTGTAGTGAAGTACAGATTAAAAGGTGATGAACACCGGCATTGGATAGAGTCGGTTGACGGACATATTTTGAAAAAAGCAGATAACGGGTACTTGGTTTATGCCGAGAATGTGAAAGGTATGGTTGCGGCTTCGTCGGTTCCCTATATGGGAAATGATGCGTTGGCAGCAACTAAAATGAAATTGTTGAAACGTCAGGATGTCAATTCGCCTGAACGGATTTCGGTTTCTTCTTCTTTGCAGCTGGAAGGCACTTTCCCTTTGACGGGCAAGCACAAGCTTTTGATGCTCCTTGTGAATTTCGCCGACACGCAGACAAGTTTCAGTCGTGACGACTTCGACAACATGATGAATGAGGCGAACTACAACGGCACGGGCTGCTTCCGTGATTTCTATCTTGAAAATTCTTATCAGCAGCTGGATGTGGAGACAACGGTTGTCGGCTGGATTCAGTTGTCGAAAAATAAGAATATGTACAGTACGGAGGACATGACAGCTTTGATTAGTGAAGCTTTGACACAAATTAAGGGTACGATTGACTTCTCGCAGTTTGACAATGACGGCGACGGCGAACTGGACGGCCTTTCGATTATTCACCAGGGAACAGGACAGGAAGTATCGGGTAGTACCAGTGATATCTGGTCGCATAGCGGTGAATTGCTGGATACTACGGTCGACGGTTTCCGTGTGCGTACATATACGATCCAACCGGAATTGCTCTTCAGTGCTCCGCAGCGCGTGATGATGAGTGTCGGTGTATTCTGCCATGAGTTCGGACACAATCTGGGTGCTCCCGACTTTTATGATGTCGATTATGAAACGGATGGAGAGTTTGAAGGTACCGGCGAGTGGGATTTGATGGCTGGCGGTGCTTGGGGAACCTATAAGATAAACGGTGACTCTCCGTGTCATTATAATATGTGGCAGAAAATTCAGTTCGGTTGGGTGAAGCCTACCGTGCTTACTGCATCGACTGAAGTGACCGATATTCCTGCTGCATCTGATGAGCCTGTGGCTTATGTGGTGGAAACTATGCGTGAGGGCGACTATTTTGTGTTGGAAAATCGTCAGCAGAAAAAGTTTGACCGGGTATTGCCTGGACACGGCTTGGTGGTTTATCATGCAGATGAAGATATCATTGAGCGAAAAGTGGGGTTGAACAGTGTCAATGCCGACAAAGAACAGGGACTTTATGTCGTTTCTGCTTCTGCCGGATGTTTGCCAGACGGTTCTCCGGCTTCTTATGGCGATGTGAACTCTCCGGGTACTCCTTTCCCGGGTTCTGGAAACAGAACAGTGTTCTCCGATGCGACATTGCCGGGATTGCATTCAAACGACGGTAAGTATTCCTACACTTCATTGAACGACATTACGGAAAGCAATCAGCTTGTGTCTTTCTCGTTTGTAAAGGGTGATGCTCCTGAAACTGTAGGTAATTTCTTTGCTGCTGCAAAACGCGGTATCGTAACGCTGGAATGGACCAAACCGCAGACTGGCGACATAAAGAACTATCGCGTGTTCCGCGATGATGCCTTGATTGCAGAGGTGACTACGGAAGGCTATGTTGACCGTTCCTTGACAAAAACTTATGCTGAGTATAAAGTTGATGTTTGCTATACAAACGGTCTTTATTCACCGTTCGTGAAGGCCGAAGTACGGGTGCCGGAAAGCAGAGTGGCATCGGCTGAGGCTCATTCTGCCGACGGGGCATTGGTATTGGAATGGGATATGAATTCCATGCTTTCCCGCACATCACTTCAATTGTTGGATGAAAATGTCAAGCATGTATATATAGAGGGCGATGAACTTGACTTCGCGCAGCGTTTCAATGCTTCTGATTTGAAGACTTATATTGGATACAAAATTAGCAAAATTGCCTTTTTGCCTTTCACAAGCCAGAAGCTGACAAAATATGAATTGCGCGTATGGCGTGCTCCGGAAGGAACGGATGAGTTTGAAATCGTAAGCACACGCGATGCGTCGGAATATGCTTCCGGAATGTGGCGTGATATGCTGTTGAAGACTCCGGTGGAAATTGAGGCTGGTTATGACTACATGATTGGATTCCATGCTACGTCGACTATCAACACTTGGATTGTTGTTTGCGATGCGCAGGCTTATAATCCTGGATTGGGTAACTTGGTGATGGAAGACGGTGTATGGTATTCTGACCGTCTCGATGCAAATGTTTACCTCAGAGCTACACTTGAAGCCGGTAGCACCAAACCGGAATTCGTAGAAAATGAACAGCCGGAATTTTCGGAGGACTACGACCCCGTTAACGATGTTTGTTATCCTCTTGGTTTCAATGTCTACCGCGACGGTGAATTTATCGGCTTTACGTCATCCCGTACATTCAAGGATACAAATGCTGTAGAAGGTTCGCATACTTATGGCATTGCCTGCTTGTATGAAGGAAACAATGAATCTCGTATTTTCGAGAAACGTTTTGACTATTCTGGTGTGGAAGTAGTCGATGTTGAGGAAGTGCCGGTTTCGTTGGAGGCAAACGATGGTGTCCTTGATGTGACAGCCCGTGAGGATGTAACATTGGAGGTGTATTCAGTTGACGGCCGTCTGTTGCTTCAGCAGCCTGTCGCTGCCGGATATTCGGAGATAGAAGTTGCCGGAACGGGCGTACATATCGTTGTCGTGAAAAATGAAAAATTCGTATTAACTAATAAATTCGTATTCTAAATGAAAAATTATATAATCAAAAGTGCCGCTCTCTGTATGTTGGGCGTCACTGCATTGGGCGTTAATGCCGTAAATACATCATGGTCTGACAGAGTAGTAAAGAAGAGCGAACATTCTGTAGCCGTATCCAAGAAAGCTCCACTTGTCCGCTTTTCACCGGCCTTTAATGGTGGGGGAGTGGCAAAACGGAATGTTCAGAATCCTTCACTTCTTTCTGAAGAAACGTCAGTTGTCATTTCAGAAACCTTCAGCAAGTTTACGGCCGGTACGGAAGATGCTCCGGACATGACCAACATCATGAACTCCGAAGGTATCATCCTTCAGGATTATATCGAAACTTACGGATGGGCAGGCATCTCGGTATATCAGGCTGGTGGATGCGCTTATCTTCCTGATGATGGCGAATCATTGTTGGCTACGCCGGTGCTTGACTTGAGTGCCGATGGTGGTAAGTTCAACATTAGCGTGTCTTTGCGTTCGAAAGGAACGTCTGGAAAAGTTTATATGATTTGGGGCGATGCATCAGGCATGATTGACTACCGTGTTGCTACCGTTTCTAATGAATGGGGTACTTATACCGTTGAGGCTACAGGCGGTGTACGCCAGACAATGCTTCAGTTCTATGCTGATACTGATTTCCTGATTGATGATATCGTGGTTGAGCAGGTTGCCGACGAAGAAGTGGAAGAACCCTCGTTGGAAGCTCCTAAGGCAGACAACGTGGCAGGAGTTGTAGACGGCAGCTTTACTGCTGTATGGTCGGCAGTGCCTGACGCTACTCGCTATCTTCTTGATGTCTACCGTTATGAAAACAATGAACGTGTGTACGAATTCCAGGACAAGAAAGTGGCTGGTACTTCTTGTGAGGTGTCAGGCTTGACTGACGGCGCTATTTATTTCTATTCGGTTCAGGCTCAAAACGAGACTCTCACTTCCGTGGAATCGAATGAGGCTTTGGTAAAGGCTCCGTCTGAAACAGTGGGTACGCCTGTTGCTCTTCCGGCAACTGAGATTTCAAAGTCTGGTTTCAAGGCAAACTGGAAACCGGCTGAAAATGCCGCATTCTATGCGTTGACGGTTTATTCCTATTATACCGTTCCTGTAAATGGTACTGTCATTGTTGAGAATGAAGATTTCAGCAAGGTTGTGGGTGGAACTCCCATCGATCCTCTTTACAATGAATTGAACCAGCTTTTGGACGACTATACAAAATATCCTAACTGGGAAGGCTTTACGACTGTACTTTCCGAGGGTATGATTGGATTGAAAAACTACTATCAGCCGCTGGGACAGTATGCCATGCTGACAACTCCGATTTATGGCGTTTCCTCCAGCAGCCGTGGCAATGTGAAAATTCAACTTGATGCATTGTCTGTCGATTGTTCTACTGATACGGATTTGGGCGTATGCCTTGTGAATGCTGTGACAGGTGAATCTACTGACTGGCAGTTTGAGACTGTTTCCTCTTCTTCTCAAACATTCTCTTTCACATTCCCGTCTTCCGAATATTATTATTTGGCTATAGCTTTCGCTGATAACCGTAATACGGATCAGGGACAGACCGGTATCGTTTATGTCGATAATATTCGAATTACTCAGGATTTGGCCAAAGGCGATATTTTGTGGAAGATGTATGCTTCCAAGTCTGCTTATAACGAAGGATTGTACGTTGAAACTCCGAACTTGAAGAGCGCTGAAACTTTGTCCTACGATGTAGTGGCTATCACAAATTGTGATTCTGAAGAAAGCGGATATTTGTATTCCGATGCTTCAGAGGAAATCATTGTAGGTGAATCAGGTGCTGTTGAAGGTGTTGAGGCTGATGCTTCCAAGGCTTTTGGTGTCGATGGAGCTATCCGTGTGGTGGCTGCCAATGCAGGAACATTGGAAGTGTATAACTTGTCTGGGGCATTGGTTCTTTCTACGGAATTGGCCGCTGGCGAATCAGAAGTGGCATTGCCGGCAGGTTTGTATGTGGCACGAGTAAATGGAAATGTGTATAAAGTAGCAGTGAAATAAGGTCCTGCCTTTTTCCAGTAAATATGGGCTGCAAATGGCTTTTGATGCTGTTTGTAGCCCATTTTGTTTTTGATGTGTGGTAGTTAATGTGGAATTTTTGTATGAGGTAATCCTGAATTTGTTATTGGAATTTATGGTAGGTTTCGCGCTGATGTCCGAAGCGGATTGATTTTTGCTTTTGTCGGCAACAGTACGGAAAGAGGATTCACGAGCTTACAAAACACGCAGTCAAAAGCGAATCTATGATCGGCGGCCGAATGGTGGATTTCTTAAATAATTGATATGGGCATATTTATAAATTTCCGTAAAATTTTGTTGAAAAAAGTGGCAAAAATATTTGGAGAGTAAGAGTAAAGTGCGTACCTTTGCACTCGCAAAACGAAAAACGGCGGTACCGCAGTGGCGGTCAGGTTCCGGAAGGGACGCGCCGGAAGAAATTTTGAAAAAAACTTGCAAAAATGTTTGCACGGTTCGGAATTTCGGCTTAACTTTGCACTCGCAACTCTAAAAAATGAGGTGCGGAAAAACGAAAGAGTACATTGAAATAATGCGATAAGATACAAGACGAAGGAAGAGGGCGGGAGCCCTCCGTCAAGCGTAATGAACGGCCGGCGGTCAGCTTATCCGGTCTGCGGACAGCAGAGAAAAAAGAATAAAAAATATAACAACAACGGAGAGTTTGATCCTGGCTCAGGATGAACGCTAGCGACAGGCTTAACACATGCAAGTCGAGGGGCAGCGGGGAAGTAGCAATACTTCCGCCGGCGACCGGCGCACGGGTGAGTAACGCGTATGCAACCTGCCCTTCACTGGGGGATAACCGGGAGAAATTCCGACTAATACCGCATACGACACGGGGGCGATTGCCCTTGGGTTGAAAGATTTATCGGTGAAGGATGGGCATGCGTGATATTAGGTAGTTGGCGGGGTAACGGCCCACCAAGCCGACGATATCTAGGGGTTCTGAGAGGAAGGTCCCCCACATTGGTACTGAGACACGGACCAAACTCCTACGGGAGGCAGCAGTGAGGAATATTGGTCAATGGACGGGAGTCTGAACCAGCCAAGTCGCGTGAAGGAAGACGGCCCTACGGGTTGTAAACTTCTTTAGTGCGGGACCAAAGAGGGGCACGTGTGCCCCGTTGAGTGTACCGCAAGAATAAGCATCGGCTAACTCCGTGCCAGCAGCCGCGGTAATACGGAGGATGCGAGCGTTATCCGGATTTATTGGGTTTAAAGGGTGCGCAGGCTGTCGTGCAAGTCAGCGGTCAAATGTCGGGGCTCAACCCCGGCCTGCCGTTGAAACTGCATGACTTGCGTGAGTGTGAGGTATGCGGAATGCGTTGTGTAGCGGTGAAATGCATAGATATGACGCAGAACTCCGATTGCGAAGGCAGCATACCAACACTTTACGGACGCTGAGGCACGAAAGCGTGGGTATCGAACAGGATTAGATACCCTGGTAGTCCACGCAGTAAACGATGAATACTAATTGTTCGGGGGGCAACCCCTGAGTGATACAGCGAAAGCGTTAAGTATTCCACCTGGGGAGTACGCCGGCAACGGTGAAACTCAAAGGAATTGACGGGGGCCC